>JBKCTR010000493.1:0-4630 GCA_046318755.1 Planctomycetaceae bacterium | reverse complement strand
AGAAAGCCCCCCTTCTTGATCGCTGGCCGGACCGCACCGTACTCCACCTCGATCACCGGGCTCCCCTGCAGAAAACCAACCAACTGTTGTTTCCCCCCGATGTTGGCGGTTGTCACCACCGGATAGAGCCGTTCGTCACTCGTGGAGCTATCCGGGTCGGCCAGGCTGCGTTTGAAGAAGACCACCACATCCACCTCGGCCAAACCGCTGATCACCTTCCGGACAGTCAGCAACCAGCTATACCGCATCTCGGGCTCTTCGAGCCGGATCGAAGTCACCACGAAATTCGGCGGCAGCGCATGCTGGTCGAGGCCTCGGTTCAGGTTCGTGTCTTCTCCGTCATCGAGCTGGCCATTCCCGTTGAGATCTTCAGTCCACTTCACCAGGTTGTTGCCCGGTACGATTTGGGTGATGTTCCGCGAGATGCTGGTGCGGCCATCCGCCGAAAACAACGTGATCCGCAGGGGGCTGACCGGGCTGCCGTTGTTCGCCAACTCGATCGTCAGCGAACCCAGCACGTCGGCCGGCAGCGTCATCTCGGTGGCGTTGCCGATCGCCCCGGTCACGATCTTTTCGATTCGGATGTTGGCCGAGTCGGGCATCCCCCCGAAATCCTCGGCGAGGCTCTTCGTCGAGCCGCGGTTGAACGGGTATCGCCGGACCCAGGTGGAAGCCAGATTTCCTTCCTGACCGTAGAAGTCGGCATACGCGAGTTTGTTGGGATCGAGGTGGGGCTGCCCGTTGTTGTCCAAATTCAACGCCGACTGGTAGCCGACCGGATCGATCACCCAATTGAGTGACGACTTGTTGAATCCGGGCAGATCGGGCAGCCCGTCCAGATCCGGGTCGAGAATCATCTGCGGATACATCGACACCAGCGTGTCGGCGTTGTACCGCAGGTCGGTGGCCGCGGTCATCTGCACCGCCTTCGCCGCCCGCAGGGTGGCGAGCGGGAACAGTGTCGCGAGGCTCACGAGACCAATGCTCATGATCATCAGGGCGACCAGCACCTCGGTCAGGGTCGAGCCCCGCCGCCTGGGCGAGGTCATCCCCGGGAGAACGGTTCGCATCACACCCCTCCCGCGTCAAAGCGTGCCAGGTGGAACAGATCATCCGCGCGCCCATCGGAGCCCGGGGTCTGCGTGTCGTTCAGGATCACGTCGGTCATATCCAGCGAAAAAGTCCGCACCAACCCCGTTCGCGGGGCGATGAAAAGTCCCAGGCTCGGTCCCACGCAGGTGGGATCGGCGGGGTCCTTGCCCAGGTCGGCGTCACGCCGATCCCGCAGCACCAGCGCCAACCATGCCGAGCCTCCCGACGACCCGGGGGACAGCCCCCCCGTCGGCTGCGCCCACAGGTCCAGCAGCGTCTCCGCCGCCAACCATTCGGGAGGGACCCGGGAATACGCCAGGTCAATGACCAGTCCGGCCGGCAGCGGCTCGGACGGTCCGACCATCGCCGCCGCCGAACCGAGTTCGAGTTCGCAGGTGGCCCGCGAGCTGTCGGCCGGAACCGCCACCACCGCCAGCGGGTCCCGCAGACCATCCCCCGCCCCCAGGTCGGCGAAGACCCGGGCCAGTGTCTGTTCAGGGTGCCCTGGCACCTCGTCCAGGGCAATCACCGTCTGCCACGGTCCCCCCTGGGCGGGAACCCGAATGCGGAAGGGAACCGCCAGGTGTCCCGCCCGCCGCAATTCCCGCCAGTCGAATCCCGCCGTGAGGCCCCGCAACTGCCGGACTTCGGCACGATCGGCACGGCCATCGGCGGGAGCATTGTCGTCGCGTTCCAGTTGGAAAGGAGACCCCGGCCCGCCATAGGTGAGCAGGGGGGCGGGTTGCAGGGGGGCCACCGCCACCGCCTGCCGGGCATTCTGTGGATCGCGCACCAGGCGCACTCCCCGGGGGGCCCGCGCCTGGCTGGCCCGGTCGCGGGCCGCCAGCAACTGTGCCTGCAGCACCCGGGCACCCGCCGCCGCGCGGTCGGCACCGCGCGTCCCCGCGACCCCCCACGCCGCCGCGGTCGCCAGCACCAGCAGAATGCTGATCACCACCAGCAGTTCCACGAGGCTGAATCCTTTGCGGGAAGTGTGCATCTCACTTCCCTCCGGCGCGGATGCGCAGACTGCTGAGGTTGTCGTACAGCCCCGTTCCATCGGGGGCGGTCAACCGCCCCAGAAAGCCGAACCCGGCGTCGCTGGTGTCCAGTACCGGTTCCGTGGTCCCCCCATACCGCGGCTCCAGCATGCCGAAGTCGCCGTCGGCACCCGCCGAGATCACCATGGGAGAGTGGAACGTCTGCGGGTAGTGGAATCCAGCGAATCCAAACAGGCGATCGCCCGTCCAGTTTGTTCCTTGGTCCAGAACCGTCAGGAGGTCCGAACCGGACACCATGCTGTTGATGCGATTCATCATTCCCAGTGGGTCTTGCGGATCGCGGACCAGTTGATTGCTCTCGCCATTGGACATGCCATCGGGGGGATAGCCCGCCAGCAGGTTCATCGCAAAGGTCGACCGCGGCAGCGGCGGTGGATTTGACGGGTTGTAAGGGAGTACGACGGCCGAGTTGGGCAGGTCGGGCCGGAACAACAAGACCGGCCAGCGATAAAACCGCAGCGGCTGCCCCCAGGCATCGATGAACTCCGGACGCCCGTCATTGTCGGTGTCGGCAATCTCACTGGTGCTGAAGGTGTCTTCCCCCACCGGGGGCTCACCCAGCGGCGAGGCGTTGATGATGAGGTCGTACAACACCTCGGCATTGCTGATCTGCGTCTCGGTCGGAACCACCGCCACTGCGGGATTTCCCGGCTCGCGGAACAGTCCCGGGTGTTGGCGGTAATTCAACTCCCACGCCACTTGGGGAAAATGCTGGATGTAGAGCAGTTTGCGGGTGGCGACCAGCCGCACGTTGTCGGCCGGTGGACCGACCGGGTTGCCGTTTTGGTCGGGGACCCGCAGGTATTGGGTCAGAGCCCACTCTGGCGTCCGCTTGAGCCGCACCTGGGTCGTCGGATCGTTGTTCCCGTACTTGCGCTGGAACGACTGCAGACGGGTGTCGAGAATCCGCTGGATCTTGCTGATGGTGGCCTTGGTCCCCGCTTCACGTCCTTCGTTCACCAGCCCCACCGCCACCCGCACCGTGAGGGCCGCGAGGATGGCGATGATCGAAATCACCACCAGCAGTTCCACCAGGGTGAAACCGCGGCGGGGGGGAGAGGAGCGGGGGCCGTCCCCAGTGCCGGTCGGTCGTCGACCGCGGCCGGCGGGGGCCGGGGCGATCGCGGCGGAGATTCGCGGGAAATGTCGCATCGAGCAACGTCCAGGCAACGGGAACCAGGTGAAATCCAGAGGCACCAATCCTCGGAGGAATTATTTCTTCAGCACGCCGTTGGAGAAGTTGGTGATGTTGTCGAAGGCCGCGCGGTCGGGGCCACCGTTAATCGACAGCAGGCCCGAATCCGACAGGTCCGGGTTGTAGACGCCGCCCGATCCGTACTCGCCGTCGTAGCCCGGGGAGATGATCTGGTAACCGGTCGCCTTATGGGCGGGGTACTTCGCCGACTGCGAGGATTTGTTCAACCCCGGTACGGTGGGCGCAGTCCCCTGCCGGTAGATGTCCTGCAGTGTGCTCCAGGGGGAGCCGTTCCGGTAAAGATCCTCCTCGGGGCGATATCCACTCCCTTCATTCGCGCTGAAGTAGGCGTAGGGCTCCTTGTCCTTGGCGGGAAGGGGATCGTAGTACTCGGCGAACAAGTTCCCCCCGACGTCGTCCCGCAACCGGGCCGCGTCGAATTCGAAGAAGGGATTGACGCGGGCGATCTCGGTGTCGCTGAAGGGGAGGGAGGCGTTCGAAGCGAAACCGAGAGGGGCCCCCGACGAGGTTGTGCCGGCCGGGTTCTTGGTGACCCCTCCCAGGAAGAACACGAGGCATTCGGGTCCCGTCAACACAATCGCCCCGTTCACCTTGGCCGAGTCGGGAACGGTGTTCCACCATTCGGGATAGGAGTTGGGGGGCATGTTGAAGTTGAAGTTCGGCCAGATCCGGCGGACCAGGGCCTTGCTGTCGGGGTGCGAGTTCCAGGCGGCCGCTGTCAGGCACAGCTTGAACTGGCTCGGGGGCTCGACCCCATACTTCGTCTTGAACAGGGCGATGGCGTTTTCGAGATTCTTGATCTCGACCGTGACCTTCGCATTGTTGGCGGTCACAAACGTCTGGGAGATCGCGGGCAGGATCAGCGCGGCCAGAATCCCCACGATCACAATCACCACGATGAGTTCCACGAGGGTGAACCCACGACGGATCGGGTGAACGGGGATCGACGGACGGGTCAGGTGCATCTCAGGCTTCCTTCAACGACGGGACAAACCCGAATTCCGGGACGAAGTCAACGGTGTCGGCGGCGGCCCGGCGAGACCAGCGGCCGCACCGCAACGGCCCCCTCACCGCGAGGGGGCCATCTGCCGCGCGGGCTTACGACAACTTGTTCAGCAGCTCAATCAGCGGCAGGAACAGGGCGATCACAATGAACCCCACAATCAACCCCAACACCACCACCATCAACGGTTCCAGCAGACTGATCAGACCGTCCACCAGCACCGTCACCTCTTCGTCGTAGACGTCGGCCACCTTGTAG
>JBKCTR010000492.1:0-17815 GCA_046318755.1 Planctomycetaceae bacterium | reverse complement strand
TGGGCCGTTCGAGGCGATGCTGCGGTGCCCCGCAGGGGGTGTGCGGCTGGCAGGCTGGAGAGTTGGCGGAATTTGCGATTGATCGGCATGCCCGGGGGTGATAAAAAAAATGCATGGTCGCGACCCATTCTCAACCGTACGAACTGCTGATTGCGGACGATGATCCCGGTTTCCGGGAAGCCGTGCGGTCGGTCTTTGAACCGCATGCGCTGTTGGTGGAGGCGAGTTGCGGAGAAGAGGCGATTGAAATCGTTCGCCAGGGATCGATCGACTTGGTCTTGCTCGACATCCACATGCCCCGGCTCTCGGGGATTGAAACGTTGCGGGTTGTGAAGTCGCTGCGAGAGTCTCTCCCCTGCATCGTGTTGTCGGCGGGTTTGACCGAGCAGTTGCAGCAAGAGGCGCAGGTGGCCCAGGCGCAGGCTGTGCTGAAGAAACCGGTTCCCCTGCGGCAGTTGGTGGGTTCGGTCTGCCAGGCGCTGCGGCTGGCGTATGATGATCCCGATGTGATTGGCTGGCTGCCTGGCCGAGTGGGCTAACCGAGTTGGCCAATAGTGGCGCTGAATCGTGTGGGAGTTGGGAATAGCATTTTGGTTTTACCGATTTCTGATTGACTTACTTTCGCAACTGCCGGAAGATGTCTAGAACGAAGTGCTGTCGCAAGTCCCTGTCCTGCGGTTCGTCAGATCGACGATGGGTACTGTGCCTGGTTTGTTGTTCCGCAGGGATCTTCGATGTCGAAGCTGACGATTCAGATTCTGGAAGGGGCCGAACGGGGTCGGGTGTATGACGAGCTGTGTCCTCCCGTCACGATCGGTCGTGAGGAAGAGAACCAGATCCAACTGAATGACGACCGGGTCAGCCGGTTTCATCTGAAGCTTCAGGAGGAGGCGGGGCGGGTCATTCTGACGGATCTGGGGAGCACCAATGGGACGCGGGTGAATGGTCACCCGATTCAGGTGCGGGTCTTGCAACCGGGCGACCAGATTTCGGTGGGCCGGTCGCTGCTGCTGTTTGGCAGTGCGCACGACTTGCGCCGGGAGGATGCGAATATTCCGCTGTCGGACCATGCCCTCGACAACATTCGGACGCATCCCGTGAATCCGTTGGGCGGGGCGGGCGCGGTGAACGAGCCGGGAGATTCGTCGGCCCTCGGCGCCCAGCCTGTCCCCGAGGGAGAGGCCGGGGGGCGGGCGTTGAGCCACACGCTGTTTCCCGCAGGTCCCCCGGAGCTGCCCCAGGGGCTACGGATGGTTCAATCGGCGCAGTTGCACGATCTGCTGTCGTACCTGCACCGGGAATTGGCGGAAGTGGTGCAGACCGCCCAAGAGGATTCTCAGTCCTCCAGCCGGGCCATGCGCGTCGATCGCACCCAGTGGCAACGCCTGCAGTTGTTGCAGATGCAATTGGGGGATTACATGCGGAAGATCACCGAGCCGTAGGTGGGCCTCCCGTCGGGCTGTCGGGAATCCGCGCGAGCGCTCCGCAAGAGCCCGGCTTGACGTCGCCTGTGTGATGGTTCATCGTGGCGGCTGTCGCGCCAGTCGCACTGGGCGGGGTGACTGTCGGAGTCCCCCGCCGCACCAGGACCAAGGCCACGAATGTCTGCCGACGATTTGTCATCCAATCCTCGGACAGGGGATTGTGTGTTGCCCCGGTCTCTGCAACAGCGGAACTCGCTGATCTATGGGCTGTTTTGGTGCCTGTTCTATTTCGCGGCCCCCATCACCTATGTGGGGAACACGCACGCCAACCTGCTGAGCCAGTTTGGGTCGACCGACTTTACGGCGAATTTGCCGCATGCCTTTTACCAGTGGTTTACCGCCTGTCCCATTCTGGTGGCGTGGTTTCTGCCGCAACCGAAGGTGTTGCGACCGCTGATTGTGGGGGCGTTGTCGGCGATGACTTTGGCCGCCGCCCTGGTGGCTGGAGCGCTCTGGCTGCGGACTTCGGCCAGCCTGGTGGTGGCCGCGACCATTTTGTTCGGCACGATTTTCGGCGCCGCCAATGGGATTCTGGTGACGGCGATGTGGGAGGTGGTCCGACGGGGCACTTCGTCGAGCCTGCGGGGCCGCACCATGAGCCTGGCGTTTGGCATCGGCCCGTTGTTCGCCTGCGCGGGCTCGGTGCTGCAGCAGATGGTGATGAACCCCGAGCCGTTTCGATTGACCGATGAGCTCTCGATTCCCTCGTTCGGTCTGGAGTTTCCCGTCAACTACCTGGCGCTGTTTGGCGCGGGGGTTCCGGTATTGGCTCTGGCGACCCTGCTGGGAAGCCGGTTTGTGCTGCCGACCGAGGGGGAGTCGCACGTGGCCGATTCAGCCGGGGTGCCCCATCCCGGGCAGGCCGCGCTGCGCAGCCTCACCGAGTTCTTCACCCATCGCCCCGTGTTGTTCGCGTCGCTCGCCTACCTGTTGGTCTATTCTGGTGGGAATGCGATTTTCGACAATGTTTCGCTGCATGCCCGCGATGTCTTGGGATCTGAGATTGAAGACACCCAGGGGATCCAGAGTTTTTTGCGGTTCAGCTTCAAGTCGGTCACGGGCCTGTGTCTGGGGTGGCTGTTGGCCCGCACCAGTCCCCGCGCCCCGGTGCTGGCCACCACCGCCCTGCTGCTGGTGGGAATTGCCTGGGTGCTGGGTTCATCCGGGTATTGGTACCTGTTGAGCGCGGGGCTGCTGGGGGCGGGGGAACTGTTTGGAGCCTACTTTCCGAATTACGTGGTGAGTGCGTCGTCCAAATCGACCGTGCGGGCCAACGTCGCCCTGCTGAATCTGCTCGGTTCGTTCGTGGGGTTCGCCTCGGTGGGGTATGGGCTGATCTCGCAGGCGTACGGTCGCCCCGCCACGTTCTACTCGGCCGGGGGATTGTTGATTCTCTCGGTCGGGCTGATCCTCGCCACGCTGCCCCCGCGGCCGACCGCCCCCGACGAATCCCGCGAGACTTCCGCATTCCACTGATTCTGTGCACGAACCATCCGTCATGAGCACCACCGCCATCGAAGCCATCGAAGCCATCGACGTCCATGCCCATTACGGGGACTACGCCCGCCGCGAGGGGGGGATCGTCACCGAGCTGATGTCGGCGTCGGCAGACGAAGTGGTGGCTCGCGCCGCCCGGTTTGGCATCACCCTCTCGATTGCCTCGCCGCTGGCCGCACTGCTTCCCCGGGGTGGGGGAGACCCGGTGGCCGGGAATCTCGACGCCGCCGCGGTCGCCGCCCGCCTCCCTGCGCTGAAGCAATACGTGGTCCTCGATCCCCGGGTCCCCGAGACCTACACCCAGGCCGACGCGATGCTGCGTCAACCGGGTTGCGTGGGGATCAAGATTCATCCTGAAGAGCACATCTACCCCGTGGCGCAGTTCGGTGGACCGCTGTTCGAATTTGCCGCCCAACACCGGGCAGTGGTGTTGGCCCACACCAGCGAGCAGAACAGTCTCTGTGCGGACCTTGTGCCGTTCGCCGACCAGTTTCCCGAAGTCACCCTTATTCTGGCGCACATTGGGAATGGGTGGGATGGCGACTATGGCCACCAGGTGCGGGGGGTGCTTGCCAGCCGGCATGGGAATGTGGTGGCCGATACATCCAGTTCGCGTTCAGTGACACCCAATCTCATCGAGTGGGCGGTGCGTGAGGTGGGGGCCGAACGGGTTCTGTTTGGCACCGACACACCGCTGTACCACTGCGGCATGCAGCGGGCCCGCATCGATCAGGCCGACCTGACCGACGACCAGAAACGCTTGATCCTGCGCGACAACGCGCTGCGAATCTTCCGGGGAAAGCTGGGCTGAGCAGTACGCCGCGCGGCGGTCGGTTGAACCGCGTGGGCCGTCACTGCGCCGTGTGGAATTGCAGGGAATACAGGTCGGCATTGAGCAGCACCAACCGCAGGCGCACGGTCTTTCCTTGCCAGGTTGCGAGATCAGGATTGTCGTTCCACCGGACCGCGGCCGCGAGGTGATCGCCCGAGACGGGCAGGCAGTCCGTGAGTGCGAAGCCGGGCAGCGGCTGTCCCGAGTCATCCTGCAGTTCGACCCGCACCTGGCCTCCCGCGGGGGTCTCCAGATTCAGCCGCAGTTCATTTCCGTGGAACGTGAAGGGGTGGGTCCGCAGTTCGGCGGCATGCAGCCCCGCCCGCAGGGAGACAAACCGATCCCGCGGGAGGTGGGCGACACCAAGGCCCCAGCCGCGCTGAGGCTGAAAGATCCCCTCGGTGCCATGTCGTTCGTTGGCGGCACCGTAGTAGATCCAATGCTGGTCGTCGCGGGTGATGATCCAGTTGGCCGGTACCAGCAGATCTTTGTCCCAGGCTCCGTCCGGCCCCCGTTCGACCAGCGGTTGGCCCTGATGGATCCATTGCAGGTCCCAGTGCACGGCATCGCGGCTGGTGGCGATGTAGAAGTTCAGCACGTCGCGTTCGTGCCGTCGATGATGATCGGTCTCGCGTCCCTCGCTGAAATCATTGGGCCATTCGTAGACCGAGAACAGACCGAAGTGAATGCCATGCCGCATCCAGTCGGTCATGGTGTAGATCTGCCTTCGCCGATGTTCGTCGGGCCCCTGTTGGTCGAACCGCCATTCGTGCACGGTCTGCCAGTCGGTGGGCCGGGCTTTGACATCGCGGTTGACCATCATCCGCATGCCGCGAATTTCTCCCGGGCCGCCCCCCGTGCCATAGTCGGTTCGGGTGAACAGCCGGTGGAGCTGGGCCGATTCGTCCCAGATCAGGCAGTTCGTGAAATCGGCGGCCCGCCCGGTGACCGGTTTCCCCTCGTTGTAGGGTCTCCAATGGATCCCGTCGGCCGAGTGGGCCAGGCAGGCGCCGTTGGGCTCACCCGCCCGGGCGCCGTCGTAGCCGATCTTGTAGCGATGGGCGGGGTCGGGTTCGTGTTCATCGAGGGTGACCACACTGTTGTAATCGCCATTCGAGTGCAGCCCCTGCAGCTCATGGATGAAGTCGAAGTTCACCCCGTCGGTCGATTCGCTGTAGCCGTATCGCATATGGCGGTGCAGGGCCGACCCCTCGAGGGCCGTTCCCTCGGGCAAGCCGGGAAAGACCCGGCTCCAGAGCCGGAAGACGCGCCGCTCGGCGTCATACACCGGGCTCGCGTAGATCGACGCGGGCAGGGGGCGTCGTGCGCCGTCGGGGCCACGTTGCCACACCTGGATCGGCCGCCCATCATTCCCCTTGCGGGCCGGGTGCAGCACCCGTTCCAACCCTGGCCGCGACGCGATCAGCCAGTCGTCGACCACGAGCTGCACGCGCGAGCCGATCTCGCGGGAACCATCGGCCGCGTGGCACGTGATCCCGGGACCGAACAGCACGGCCGACAGACAGCAGGTCAGAAAAAACCGAAGACTGGCAAAGTCATGCCGGCGGCCGATCGCGGACAACAGGGACATGCGGACTCCGTAAGGCGAAGGGACATGAAGCAGCCCGACACCCCGGCGATGGAGGTCAGTTCTGGCGCGGAGCCGAGTCGGTGGCGGGTTGGGTGCGGTATTGGGGGGCCACCTCGCCGAGGGGGCGGGGGGCGTCACTGAAGGTCATCGCATGCAGCCGCGCGCGGGCCATGTGAAACTTCAGCCGAATCTCCTTCCCCACCAGTTCCGCAAGGTCGTTCCGCTGGGTCCAGGTGACGGGATGATCGAGGGCGTCGCCCCGAATCTCGCGAGTTTCGGCCAGCGTGTACCCGGGAATGGGCTGCCAGTCGCGTGTGAGCACCTCAACCCGTAGCGAGCCCTGGTTCCAGGTGCTGGCATTCAGAAACAGCCGGGGGTGGGTGATGGTGAAGGGCTTCGTCAACAACCGGCACGGTTCCCCTTCGGGTGCCGTCTCGAGCGAGGCGTACCGATCTCGAGGGAAGGTGACCAGCGCCACACCGCCGCCAAAATCGCGAGAGGCACTTTCGTCGACATCGTGGGGATAGTTGAGGGCGGCGTAGTACAGGTGGGCGATGTCGTTCACGATGATCGGCCGCGGCTGCGAACAGGCCATCGCCATGAAGTCGTAGTAGCCCAAGGGGCCATGCGGGATGAACGGTTCCCCCCGGCAGACGCGGGTGAAGTGGATGCCATCGCGACTGGTGGCCAGGTGCACGTTGATGGGCTGGGGACGTCGCAGGTAGAAGATGCTGAACAGCCCGATCCAGGTCGAGCCCACGCGGTGACAGCCGAGTTGGTACAGTTCGGTGTCGGCGGGATCATCGGGATCCATGGCCGCGATGAAGCGGTGATCGGTCCAGTGTTGCTGGTCTTCGCTCTCGGCCCGGGCGTAGGCCCGGTTGTAGCGGTCGATGGGGGGGCGGGTGGTGTCGGCCGCGGTGGCGATCATCCGTTCGCTGAACTCGGGAATGATTCGCCGGTAGATGACCCAGCGGTTGCGTTCGTCGTCGAACACGAGTTCCATCAGGCAGTCATCCCCATTCCCGGCGACATCATGGGGGGTCTGCCAGAACGGGGTGGGAGCACACGACCAGTTCAGGCCATCGGGCGAGGTGACAATGTGGGCCCCCCGGCGATGATCCTGCACGATGGCCAGCGCCACGTACGTCTCGGAGGGGTCGCGCGGGTGCGGATGCCGGTTGACGCCCCAGAAAAACGCTTTTTTCCCCTGGGGGGCGACCGGTTGGCTGGGGCGCACGTAGTCCGCCGGGCCGTAGAGGCGGCGGGTGACCTGCCGGGGGACCAGGTCGCTGGCGAACACGATATTGTGATCGCGGCGGCCATCGACTTCGAACAGGCCCAGGTCGGGACGGTCCCAGTGCACGCCGTCGCGGGAGGTGTAGTACACCATCCAACCGGCATTCCCGCCGACGAATCCTGCTTTGGTGTCGCTGCCGGCGCGGGCCCACATCTTGAACAGTTTCTCAGCCGGGTCGTAGAGCGTGGTGTAGGGTTCCAGGTAGGTTCCCTCACACCAGCGCTCGGGGCGGATGACCGGGTTGCGGACATGTTTGCGGGGCGGGTGCAGGCGCCGGGTGACCCCTGGGCTGGCCTCGATCCAGTCGTTGTCGAGGAACAGCTCGGTGATCTGGAGGGGGCGGGGTTCGGGGACGGCGTCGGCCGCGGCGACCAGGTCTTCCGCACGGGGTTGGGTGGCCAGCCAGCCCAGGCCGGCGGTCTGCAGGAACAAGCGGCGGTTGGTCTCCATGGCATGGCCTGGCAATGACGGGGTGCGGGAAGGGAAGCGGCCCAGGTCTGAGGACCGCACGGCATGACCCTCTGCGGGCGACCGCATGAGTCGGTTGGTGCCAACGGAAGGTCTTGCGGCGTTTGCAGTGTACCAGACCCATCCACTCGTGGGCGGGGGCGGCGGGAGCGTTCGGACGAGAGGTGCGTCGTTCCCCAGATTCGGGGCGACCTACTGATGGTGGTGTCGCGGACTGACCCGTGACCGAGGACGGGGTATTGTCAGATCCTTTGCACGGGTCCGCGGCAATAGGGCCCGGCGAATTGGGCTTCCGCTTCACCGGCGGCGAGAGGGACTGGGCGGGACGCTTACCGGCCCGGCAAAGTGCGTTCGATCACGTCGGCGACGCGGCCGGCCACCTGTGTCCACGACTGTGTCTCGGCCCAGGTCCGGATGGCGGCCCGATCCCAGGGGGTTCCGAGGGCCTGTTCGAACCCCGCGGCAATGGTGGCGACCTCGCGGTCTTTCAACAGCACGCCCAAATCAGGATTCCGCATCAATTCCGGCATGCTGCCGATGGGGGCCGAGATGACGGGAAGCCCGCACGACAGGGCTTCCAGCGGGGCATTGGGAGACCCCTCATGTGACGAGAGCACTGCGAAAAAATCGGCCGCATTGTAACACTGCGAAATCTCGGAATGCCGTTTCTCACCGAGCAATCGGACATGTTCGGTCATTCCCGTGCGGGCAATCGTCTCCTGGATCTGGCGCGAGTAATCGCCATTGAAGCGGCCCAGTCCGCCGGCGATGGCGTAGAAGGCGTCGGGGTGTCGGGAATGGATGCGGGCCAGCGCCTCGATGGCGAGGTGAAAGCCCTTCAGCTCGATCAGGTAGCCCACTCCCAAAATGATGCGGCGATCGAGAGGCAGGCCCAGGCTCTCTCGCGCCGCGCGCTGATCTCGGGGGCGGAACGCTTCGGTGTCGACTCCGTTGGAGATCACGGTGATCCTGGAGCGGTCGGCACCCAACTCCACCATCTTCCGCGCCAGCTCCTCACTCAGCGCGATGAGCTGTGTGGCCTGTTGCAGAGCCCAGGAGATCTGCCGTCGTGGGATGGGGTACTTGGGGTACGACATGAGGTCGGAACCCCGGGCGGTGATCACCAGTGGAACACCATACTCTCGGGCCAAATGTGCCCCCACCACGCCGTCAGGAAAGACAAAGTGGGCATCGACCACATCGAAGGGAAACTCCGCGTGCAGGCGACGGACACTGCGGCGAATTCCCCAGGACATCAGTCTGGTTGTGAATCGGCCATTTGTCTTGGGAAGCACGAGGTATCGTGGCCGATCGACCTGCAGTCCAGCGACCACATCCCGCCGGGCAATCTGGGAATTGGGATACCAGCGGGGGTGGATTTTGAGCGGAGGGAAATAGGCAACCGGAGAAACCACCCGCAGGTCGAGCCGCCCCAACGAAGCCACCGCCCGCATCCGCTCTTTGACGAAAACGCCGAGGATCGGGTCGACATTCGACGGAAAGGTCGAAGAAAGCACCAAAACCCGGGGGCGTCGTCCCGAACCTGCATCCCCCGACCGCGGTGTGTTGGTGGGGGAATTCGCGTGAGACATCTCGATCACGAAACAGCGAGCGCTGCCTGCAGAGGAAGT
Organism: Planctomycetaceae bacterium; assembly: GCA_046318755.1. Classification (GTDB taxonomy): domain Bacteria; phylum Planctomycetota; class Planctomycetia; order Planctomycetales; family Planctomycetaceae; genus UBA10511. Next base: position 9,012 of record JBKCTR010000492.1, on the reverse strand, counting down.
GGGGAAGCCCCCCCGTGGGGCACGGCGGGATCAGGTTGCCGGGGAGGGGGATGGTCGTCCACCACGCCCCCACGCCCGATTTTTGACTCTATCGCCGTTTTTGACGATGTGTCAACGGAGGGGAATGACTGTCACGCATTTGGCCGAGCACCGACAAAGGCTCCCGTCGGAAGGGGGGGGCGACGCCCTCTGGCTGGTCGCTGCGGTGTTCAGGCGAGCGGGGGGTGATTGGGAACGGAGTGTGGGGGATAGATCGCGAGGCCCGGGGGAAGGTCGTGTAAACAGCCCAGCCGGGGGGCCAGGGCCAGAAACGTCTGGTCGACATCGCGTTCGGCCTCGGCATAGGCCTTCCACTCCTCCACCTCGACATAGTTTCCCGAGACGCGCATCGCTTCCCACAGCAGGGTCTTCAACTGCTGGCAGCGGGTTTTTTCCTGGAAGAAGAACTCGGTGAAGTAGGTGCTGCGCCCCCGGGTGAGGGCGTTGCAGTCTCCGGGATCGAGCAGCACCCCCCGCAGTTTCATGCGTGCCAGGCCCCGGCGCAGATCGTTCTGCGGTTGGTGGCTGGAGGCGGCCAGGGCCTGCCGCAACTCGGTCCTCAGCCGGTGGACGAGTTCGGACTCGGAAGAGGTGAGGGGGCGCGTGGCGGGGGGGCCGAAGCGAATCCGGACGATCGTCATCAAGATGACAATCAACAGAACCAACAGCCAGATCATGGCGGGGGACGAAGGGAAGATTGAGCGCGCGGGAAAAACCGTCACCGTCGGCGGCCGCGCGGACGGGTGGCAGGCCCGTTCCGGGAGGATCGGCGGTGGGGTGGGCTCGCGGCGAGCCGGACTGGTATACTACGGCCTGTGGGGGCTCTGGTCGACAAGTGCTGGGAAGACGGTGTGCTGATGATGACGATCCCTTCCGATCTGCTGCAGCGGTTGAATCGCCGGACGTGCGTGAAATGGGGTGTGTTGGGAAGCGGGCTGGGGGGACTCTCGCTGACGGACCTGCTCGCGGCTGATGCCGCCCGGCTGGTGAAACCCTCGGCCGACGCCTGCATCCTGTTGTTTCTGAACGGCGGCCCCAGCCATCTCGACATGTGGGACATGAAGCCCGAGGCTCCCGATGGGATCCGGGGCGAGTTTCAGCCCATCGCCAGTTCGCTGCCGGGGTATTTCTGTTCGGAGCACATGCCCCGGATGGCTCAGTGGATGCACAAATCGCTGGTGGTGCGCAGCATGCATCACAGTGTGAACAACTCGCATGCCGCAGCGGTGTATGCCTCGCTGACGGGGCACGATCGGGGGGAGATTGGCGGGGGGGCGCGGCCCGATGACCATCCCAGCCTGGGCTCGGTCATGAGCCGGCTGCGTCCGGTCGCCCGCGATGTGTTCCCCCATGTGCATCTCCCCTACATCACCAAGGAAGGGGCGGGGGGACCGCCGCAGCCCGGGTTCTTCGGGGGGATCCTGGGACGTTCCACCGATCCCCTGTTTGTCTTGAAAAACCCCAATGACGCCGACTTCCGGATTGCCGAGCTGAGTCCCAGCGCCGAAGTCTCGGCCGCGCGGCTGGCCCAGCGGCGCGAATTGATTGGCACACTGGACCTCCCGGCGCTGACGGCGGCCACCGCCGGGGGAGAGATGCAGAAGATGCAGGAACGGGCGCTCGACATTTTGACTTCGGAGCAGACGCAGCGGGCGTTCCGCCTGACCGAAGAGTCCGACGCCGTCCGCGAGCGGTATGGGCGGAACATTTACGGGCAGAGCGTTTTGCTGGCCCGTCGACTGGTCGAGGCGGGAACGCGGGTCGTCACCATCTCGTGGGCCCCCGATGCGAACGCCACCTGGGATACCCACGGCAGCAATTTCAAATCGCTGAAGGGGGCCCTGCTGCCGCAATTGGACTCGGCCTGTGCCAGCTTGATCGAAGACCTGCACCAGCGCGGCCTGCTCAACCGGACCCTGGTGGCGGTGTTTGGAGACTTTGGTCGGACGCCCAAAATCAACGCCAACAACGCCGGGCGCGATCACTGGAACTTCTGCTATAGCCTGCAGTTGGTGGGAGGGGGGATGAAAGAAGGGTACATCCACGGCTCCAGCGACAAGATTGGAGCCTTCCCCAACAGCAATCCCCTCGTGCCGGGAGACGTGATCTCCACCATCTACCAGGCTCTGGGGGTGCATCACGAGGCCGAAGTCTATGACAACCAGAACCGTCCGCATCGGCTGGTTCCGTTTGGAACAGTGCAGTCGGAGTTTTTCGCGTAGCCCGGGGTGAGATGCTGGAGTGAAGTCTCCCGACGGGGTCTGTCCCTGGTCCGCGAAACCGACGAAGCTCATCACAAGGGAAGGTGGCCCATGCGAGTGCGCCTGCTGTTGGCCCTGACGTGGATTGTGTTCGGAGTGGTTCCCGCGCGGGCCGACGAGCCGTTGCGACGGCTGGTGTATGTGGTTTCGCCCGGGATCCGGAATTACCTGGAATTCGGCGGGGCGGGAATTCTGGTGTTTGACAGGGATGACGGTCACCGCCTGGTCCGGCGGATCGAAACCCCCGCCAGTCGCGAACCAGCTCCCGACAACATCAAGGGGGTCTGTGCGAACGCCGACACGGGGCGGTTGTATTTCACCACCCGTTCCCGGCTCTACTGCCTCGATCTGGTCACTGACCAGATTGTATGGGAGCGCACCCCCGCCGAGGGGACCGACCGCATGTCAATCACCCCCGACGGGCGATTTGTGTATGTTCCCTCTCTGGAAAAAGAGGTCTGGAACGTCATCGATGCCCAGACCGGCGACCAGGTGGCCCAGCTCGAAACGAAGAGTGGCGCGCACAACACGGTGGTCAGCCGCGATGGCCGGTGGATGTACCTGGGGGGGCTGAAGTCGCCGTTTTTGTTCATTGCCGACACCCGCACCCACAAGGTGGTCCGCCAGGCGGGTCCTCTCTCGGCCGCCATTCGTCCCTTCACCGTCAATGGACGATCCACGCGGGCCTATGTCTGCGTGAATGAACTGTTGGGGTTCGAGGTGCTCGACCTCGAGCAGGGAACACTGTTGCACCGCGTGACGGTCGAGGGATTTGAGCGGGGCGTGGTGAAGCGGCATGGCTGCCCCAGCCATGGTGTGGGACTGACCCCCGATGAACGGGAAGTGTGGGTGGTCGATGCGGCAAACCAACGCCTGCACATCTTTGACAACACAGTCGATCCCCCCAGGCAGCGCGAGAGTCTGCCCGTGCGGGAGCAGCCCGGCTGGATCACGTTCAGCCTCGATGGACGGCTGGCCTATCCCTCGACCGGCGAGGTGATTGAGGTTGCCACCCGCCGGACGATCGCTCGTCTGACCGACGAGCAGGGACGCGAGGTGCATAGCGAGAAGCTGGTCGAAATCCACTTTCGCGGAGAGCGTCCCGTGGCGGTGGGTGACCAGTTTGGCGTGGGCCGGGTGATGGATCCTGCCGTCAGTCCCTGAACCAGGGGGACTCGCGAAGCGGAGACGACGCGACCCCCCGGGTGAAACCAGACCCCGGGTGAAACCATTCGGTCGACCATCCCGGTCGATCAGCCGCCCGCGTTGGGGTTGAGCAAACTCAGGATGCGGGCCCAGCGGGATGTGCGCTCGGACTCCAGCTCCTTGATGCGATCACTGACGTCAAGGTATGCCCCGGCCTCTTCGGCGGGGGGCTCGGACGGCACACCGCTGGGAGCGGGGAAGCCCTCGGCGGCCCGGAGGTTGGCCGCCGGTGCTGAGCCTGGGGCCTGTGCGGGGGGAAACGGCTGCGAGCCGGGAGGAAATGCTCCGGGCTCTGTCGGGGCACCAAACGGAAAATGGGGCCCCGTCGGCGCTGCGGTGGAGTCCGCAGAGCTCCCCTGAGCGGACGGTTGGCCCGTCCCCACCCCAGCCGATGGGTTGAGCGGAGTGCCCCCGGCTTCTGGACTTCCGGCGGGGGAAGTGCGGGGTGGTTTCACGGGTCGCGGACTGGCCTTGGGGAGTGGCACGCGCGGCGCGGGAGGGGGAGGGGCAAACGGGTCGAAGCCGGGCGGCATCATGCCTGGCAGCATGCCCGGGAACATTCCCGGGAACATTCCCGGTGGGAAGCCAAACGGGGGAAGCTCGGACGGCACAGGACCTGCCGCGGGAGCACGGGCGGTGCTGCCACCCGACCCAACCAATTCGGAACCTTCCCGGCGGGCCTGCAATTCCTGAAGTTCGCGATTCAGGTCATGCACCCGCTGCAATTCCTCGCGGATCACATCGAGCTGTCGGGAATGGGCTGAACTGAAGGCCTGAACCACCATCGCCATCATCTGCTGCTGATGCTCGAGCATCTGCGCCTGCATGGTCTGGAAGTGCGACATCAGCGCTGCCGAGTTGATCTCGGCCCCCCCGGCTGGCTGAGTGGGGGCAGTCAGCCCCTCGCCAGGACCGAGCGGGCGCAGTCCAGTTCGGGGGACCAAGCCCCCCGGGCGGCGCCGGGGATTGCCCTCCAAAGTCGCAATCTCCCGCGGCCCCCCTTCCGAAGTATTCTCAAAGTCTTCGGAATCACCCGATTGCGAGGGTTCTTCATCGCCCAGCGAGTCGCTGGAGCGCACGGCCAACAGGAATTTTCCCAGCCGTAATTGATCTCCCAACTCCAGGGGTTGAATCCCCACGGGAAGATCATTCACAGTCGCGACATTTTCCGACTTCAAATCGACCAGCCACAGTTGGCCTTGGGTGGCCACGAGAGCGCAGTGCACCCGATCGACACTGCTGTGCTGCAGCCGCATGTTGCACAAATCGCTCCAGCCCACCAGGGTGACCCGCCTCACCATCCGCACAACCCGCTTGGTCCCCGCCCGGCTGTGGGCGTTCAAAAACGTCAGCACGCAGGGAACGGTCTGCTCGCCAGGGGCGTCCCAGAGACTGAATTTCGAATGAGTCAGGGGAAACCGCTGCTCGTCGCCGACCGGAGCCATCAACGTCAATTGATAGGGGCCGATGTGCAACGGCTCCCCCGGCGGAAGAAAACCGCGCGGCTTCGATTTTTTGCCCCAGTGCAGCCCGCTGCGACTGTCGAGGTCGAAGCAGGCCAGGCGGGCATCAATGACCTGCAGGTAAGCGTGCCGCCGGCTGACATCGGCATGGGGCAGACACAAGTCGCAGTCCTCACCACTCCCCACAACGGCCACTGGACCAGGGAGCTCGACGTCGCGAGTTTGTCCGGAACGTGCGTCCACTATCTGGAGGCGGATCGGGGACGTCTGTCCGCACGCTCGGGCGAAGTTCTCCCACACTGTGTTGATGGTCACGCCTCAATCCACCGCTTCGTTGGAAGCTCCGCGACGACACTCGGTCACTCGTTCGGAGTCGCAATCCCGAACGCCTTGGGTCCCAGCGTCGGTCGCAAATCAAGCCTGATTCTATCTAAGGATGGCGCGTGATGCATGGCACAAAGGGAGGAATTCCAGAGGCCAACCAGCTCTTCCTGAATTGATTCAGGAGGAACGGCCAGATCAGCCGACACAAGTCATACAGACTGTGCTTTCGGCACGATCCTCCCAAACACTCTCAGGAATTGGTGGGTTTCTCTGTTCCTGTCTTTTGGACGACCTTTGCGGGTCGATTCGAGGTGCTGCATGCGAAGACCCACGATCTTCAATTTTCGTGGTTTTCGATTGCCAACGCTGTCCACCTGGGCGTCAGGTTTGCTGTTGTACGGGACACTGGGGGGTTGTTCGACCCCGGCCATGACGTCACATTTACCGCCGGGGCGGGGCGAAAGTCTGGCTCGGCAGTCGTCAGCACTCTCTTCCCCCGCTGTCCGCGCGAATCGATCCCTCGCCGGTCGGGAAGCTGCCCAGCCGAGTCCGACCGTTTCAACGGATCGCCCCCCGACCCGTCCCTCGGGAACAGCCCCAGGGTCTCAGGTGATTCCCGTCTCCGCCCGGGAAGAGTCGGTTGGTTCAGGCCGTGCGACCATTGGCTCCGAAACTGGCCATGCCACGGAGCGCAAGTCGTTCGCCCGCCGACTCCAGCTTCCCGCGGATTTGCCCGGAGCCGAGTCTCCCCCAGCGGTGCTGCCCCCCGCCGATGATCCCCAGGCCCGTGCCAAGGCGATTGAGAACCTGTTTCCCCCATTTGGCCCCCTGCCGATCCTCTCTCCGGCGATCCCGGAAACCGGCCTGCGGTACACGCTGGCCGAGCTGGAAGCCCGCACGCTGGCCATCGCCCCCGCGGTCGATCAGGCAGCCAACGCCGTCGTTGCCGCCGATGGGGTCGCCTGGCAGGCGGGTCGTCCCTTCAATCCGCAGGTCGGCTACGAGGCTGACACCGTCCGCACCCTGGGAACTGCGGGTTACCAGGGAGTGTTTGTTGAACAGGTGTTCCAAACGGCTGGAAAACGCCAGTTGGCCCAGCAGGTGGCCTGCTTCGACATCACGAGTGCCGAGTTCAACCTGCAAAAAGCCCGACTGGACCAGTTGAACGGAGTTCGCAAAGCGTGGTACCAGGTCTTGGTGGCCCGGGAAAACCTGCGGATCACCCGCGCCCTGGCGGAGTTCTCGGACAGCATTTTTGAACTGCCGCTCGATCAGTTGCGGCAGGAACAAATCGCCCCCTACGAGCCCCTGCCTCTCCGTGCTCTGGCCATCCAGGCGCGGGCGGCCTATGAGGCGGCCCAGGCCCGCGATCGGGCGGCGTGGCAGGTCTTGGCGGCTGCAGTGGGCGATCCTTCGCTCCCCCCGGGCGATCTGGAAGGGAACGCGGCCATGCCGGTCTTCGCCCTCGACTACTCCCAGCTTTCGAGCTTGCTGCAGGCCAATCACACCGATTTGCAGGTCGCCCTCAATCGCAATCAGCAGTCGCAGGTCGAGGTCGAACGCCAGTACCGCAAGCGCGTCCCCGACCTGCGGATCTACTCCGCCATTCAGGAAGACTACACCTCGCCCCCCGTGCAGCGGACCACCTGGAACCTGCAGGTTGGGGTGCCGGTCCCCATCTTCGACCTCAACCGCGGCAACATCCAAAAAGCCCGGGCGGAACAGGCGCGTGCCAGCCGCGAGTTTGAACGGGTGCGCAACGAACTGCAGGCCGATCTCGCCGACGCCTGGCAGCGGTACGAAACCGCCCGCATTCAGGTTGAAGCCTACCGCAACCGCATCCTTCCCGATCAGGCCCGGGCGTACCTGGGCATCGTCCGTCGCCACGATGAGGAGGGTTCGGTCACTTATACGGATGTGGTGGTTGCCCAGCAGAACCTCGTCATGGCGCTCAACACCTACATCACTTCGCTGACCGAGCAGTGGAACGCCTGGGGAGATCTCTTGCGCATCGTGCAGATCGACGATCCGGCCATGCTGCAATTCCCGGGTGGCCTGGGCCCCGCTTCCCCCGAAGGAACCGCCATTCCCCCCGCCCCCGCAGCCGATCGCCAGTGATGCTCGCCGGGTGATGTTGGGGAGACAACCACAGTCGGGATTGAAACCGGCCCTGGCTGCGCCCGTCCGCACCCGGGGTCGCGTTGCTTTCGAGCCCACGGTCAACTTTGTCGATTGTGTCAAGACGAACAGATTCAAGATTGTTGCAGAACATGACGATCATTCTCAATGGGCCGACCGCAGCAACTGTGGATCGATCCTGTTGTTCACCTTCGCCGATGGATTCAGCCATGAATCGCTTGATGTTGCTGGCTCTGGGGCTGTTGGTCACCATGACCAGCTCTGGCTGCTATCACTACTGCCGTCACAAGCACGGATGTTCTTCTGGTTGGCAGCCTGGTGGCTGCGGTGCGGAGGACTCGTGTGGCGCAGCGCTCGCTCCCCGCCAGGCGCGTCTGCAGCATCATCGCCCCCGCGGACGGGACGAGATGTGTGCCGACGACTTCGCCGAGTGCAACGATTGCGGCCGTCGACACCGTCGTCGCGATGACGACTGCGGGCTGTGCGACGACTGCGTGCGGCAAAGTCCCCGTGACCGGCGGATGGCCCGCCGGGCGGCCCGTCGTCCTGGACGCGGGTGTGACGCCTGCGGTGGAGCCTGCACCAGCGCTTGCGGTGGCGAGATCTCGTGTGGCCCTGCGATGGGATGCTCTGGTCCGGTGTCTTATGGCACGATGAGTGGCTGCAGTTCCTGCTCGGGCGGCTATCCGGCCATGGGCAGCGCAGGCGACCTCGGCGACGGGGGCTGGCAGCCCTCCTCGATGGGCGGGGCCCCGATGTACGGTGAGATGATCTCCAGCCCCCCGAGTAGCGGCTGCTCGGGGTGTGCGGGTGGAGGAGCCTCCTCGTACCCTCAGGGGGCCATGATGATGGGCTCGCCGATGATGCAGGGGGGTTACGTGCAGGGAGGGTATGTGCAGGGGGGTTACGTGCAGGGGGGATCAATCCCGTCGGGCATGCCGATCGAGGGATCGAACAGTTGGCACTCCGCCTCGATGCCCAGCGGTCCCATCACCAGTGGTCCCATCACCAGCGAACCGTTGGGGGCACCCGCGGCGGGTTCACCCGTCTACTCAGCTCCCTCGACCAGTGTTCCCTCACCGGGAACCTTCCCCACCCCGGCGAAGTGAGTCTGTCGCAGGCCCCAGCCGGAATTCAAATTGCCTCAGCCCAGTCGCTGGCTTCGCCTTCGACTGGGCTGAACGCATTTCCGGAGCGCTCCATTGGAACGTGGCTGACTATCAGGTCATGAGTCGTCGTTGAAAATCGAGCCCCGCGACTCTTCGGGAGACCCCGCCGGAACGCACCACAGGCAGACCGGAGCACGGCATTCCGGTGAGGAGCCCCTGGCGTTCCGATGAGGGCCGGTCAGGTGTTGGCCAGCTTCCGCTGCTGTTCGACCTCTTTCCAAAGGTCACCGTACGCCTCTTTGTCGAATGGCGGGCATCCGGTGGGGTACTGCCCCAGGGGATGGTTTTTGGCCCGCATCAGTCCGGTGCAGTAGGAGAAGGTCCGGCAGACCAGCTTGCGGTTGAGTTGCCCAGTCTCGGCCAGCGAGCGGGCGAAATCGGGATGCGAGAGGGTGGCCCGGCCGAAACCGG
>JBKCTR010000491.1:0-1936 GCA_046318755.1 Planctomycetaceae bacterium | reverse complement strand
GGTTGTAATGCGCGTCGTCGCTGCCGTCGTTGGCGCTGTAGATGGTCCCCGTGAGATTCCCCTCCAGGGTCTCGAGAACCTGCACCAGTTCGTCGAGATTCTCGGCGAGCACCCACAGCGCGCTGTTGCCGAACGCCTCGGTCTGCAGGGCGGCCGGGTTCTTGAGGAACCGGCTGGCGGCGACCTTCAACAGGGTGTTGCGGTAGCTGAACCCCTTGCCGCCGCCTGTGGCTCCCCCCGCGACCACCTCGGCCCCCGCGTTCCGCAGCGCGGTGATTCCCGCGGTCAAATGCTTCAGCACTCCCTCCCCCAGCAGCGTGCCCACCGGGGCGGTCGCGAATTTCTGGCCGACCGATTCGAGCAGGGCGTCGGTCGCCGGGCCGGCCAGGGCCAACACCAGACCCGGGTTCGTGCAAAACTGCCCGGTTCCCATCAAACAGCTGCCCGTGAATTCGTCGGCAATCGCCGCGCCCCGTTCGGCAATCGCCCCGGGCAGCACCACGACGGGGTTGATGCTCGACAGCTCGAGGTAGATCGGCTTTCCCGCCCGGTCGGCGGCCCCCTTCAGAACCAGCCCCGTCTCGCGGGCCCCGGTGTAGCCGGTGGAACCGATGGCCGGATGCGAGACCAGTTTCTCGCCATCGGCATGGGCCGTGCGATAGATCAACTGCACAAACCCGGCGGGCATGCCGGTCTCGCGGGCCGCCTCATGCGCCTCGACCGCGAACAGCCGGGTGGTGCCGGGGTGCGACGAATGGCCTTTGGCGATCACGGGGCAACCAGCAGCCACCGCGGCGGCGAAGTCTCCTCCCGAAATCCCGTTGAAGGCGAATGGAAAATTGTTGGGGCCAAACACCACAACCGGGCCAATGGGGCCGAAGATCGAGCGAATGTTCGCCTTCGAATCGATGATTGGCCGCAGCCAGCTGCCGTCGCGGGCCGCCGCCGCCGCCTGCCGCAGTTGGTTGGTCGTGCGGGGCAACTCGGCCTTGGCCAGCCGTGGCTCGACCGGCAGAGCCGTCTCGGCATTCGCGAGGGCCACCAGTTCGGCCCCCTTCGCATCGATGCGGTCCGCATACCGGTCCAGGAAAGCCGCGAACCGGTCGCCGCTCCAGGTGCTGGTCTCGGCGAAGGCCCGCTTGGCCGCGAGAATCGCCTCTTCAATCTCGCTCCAGGGACTGACGGGGTACACCTCGGGCAGTCGCTCTTGCGTGGCGGGATTCACTGCCTGAAAGGTCTGCGTTCCCTGCGAGGGACGCCACGTGCCGTTGATCAGAACCGGTTGAACCGACATGGAAGACTCGATGGCGAAAAAGAGACACAGCGACCGCGGTTCCCAAGGGAACCGGCGGTCGCTCTAGCAAACACAACACCCCGCGAGCGCTGCCGGCCTTCAGTCTGCACGACCCGGCCGACAGCCTGGGGGCACCACTCCCTCCGCGGGGTGGCCTCAGACCGAGCGCACAATCACTTGGGGGTGATCACCACGGTCGCCTTGTTGATCTTGACCGGGGTCTTGGGCCGGTCGTCGCTGCCGGTGGGAACCACTCCCATCTTCAGCACGTTGTCGAGACTGGCCTGATCGGCGGTCTTGCCGAACGCTGTGTATTGGCCGTCGAGGAACCGCGGATCGCCGGTGCAGATGAAGAACTGCGAGCCGGCCGAGTTGGGGTTCTGCGAGCGGGCCATTGACAACACCCCCTTCACGTGCGGAGTCTTGTTGAACTCGGCCATGATGGTGTAACCCGGGCCCCCCATGCCGTTGCCGTCGGGGCAGCCCCCCTGGATCATGAAGTCCTTGATGATCCGGTGGAAAATCTTGTTGTCGTAGAAGCCAATCTGCGACAGGGCAATCATGTTCTTGCAGTGGCCGGGGGCCACGTCGGGATACAGGTCGAGCAGCACCTTGCCCATCGAGGTGTCGAGTTCGATCTGG
>JBKCTR010000490.1:0-1640 GCA_046318755.1 Planctomycetaceae bacterium | reverse complement strand
GACATCGCCGACGGGGCGATCGCCACGATGGCGGGAGGAACGTCGCAGCCCAATCTCAATTCGCTGGTGGAGGGACTGCGGTTCCAGCCTCGCGAAACCGGGCTCGATCCGGAAGTGTTGCGGCAGATGGCCTACTACTGGGAGGCGGTCCGCGACTTCTATGTGCCATTCGAAACCGGCATGAAGTCGGGAGACCCCGACATCTACCTGCACGAGATGCCGGGAGGCCAATCGACCAATCTCTTCCAGCAGGCGAAGGCGCTGGGGCTCTCGGACCGCTGGAACGACGTCTGCCGCACCTATGCGGCGGTCAATCACCTGTTTGGCGACATCGTCAAGGTGACGCCGTCGTCCAAGTCGGTGGGGGACATGGCGCTGTTCCTGCTGGCGAACAACATGACGGCCGACGATGTGCTGGAGACCGCCAAGGAAGTCGTCTATCCCGAGTCAGTCATCGACCTGATCGCCGGCCGGATGGGGCAGCCCCCCGGAGGGTTCCCGGCGAAAGTCAAGAAGCGGGTGCTGCGGGATGTCAAACCCTTCAAGGGACGTCCTGGGGCCAGTCTGCCGGCCGCCGATTTTGCGGCGGCGGAGAAAAAGGTCGAGAAGATTCTGGGCCGCAAGCCGAATTCCCGCGAGGTGGTTTCGTACCTGCTGTATCCCCGCGTCTTCGAAGAGTTCGCCAATCACCAGAAGCAGTACTCCGACATCAGCGTGCTGCCGACGCCGACGTTTTTGTACGGGCAGGAGTCGGGTGATGAGGTGGCGGTCGACATCGAAGAGGGGAAAACGCTGATCATCAAGTTCCTGACCGTCTCGGAGCCTCATCCGGATGGATTCCGGACGGTGTTTTACGAGCTCAACGGCCAGCCGCGCGACGTGAATGTGCTCGACCGGGCGCGCGAGCCTCGGGAGACCGCCCGCGTGAAGGCCGACCCGGCCGATCCGCTGCAGGTCGCGGCCCCCATGCCGGGGCTGGTGGTGAATGTGGCCGTGCAGGCGGGAGATCGGGTCGCCCGGGGTCAGAAGCTGCTGACCATGGAGGCGATGAAGATGGAGACCACTCTCTACGCCGAGCTGGAGGGGCGAATCGCCGAGTTGAACTGCAAGCCGGGGACGCAGGTGCAGACCGGCGACCTGGTCTTGCGGATGGAGCGTCTCGCCGAGGAGGCGTCGGCACCGGCGAAATAGAGCCGGCGTCGGCGGGCCCGCGGCGTGTGTGCGGGCCCCCGCGGGTGACGGTACCCGGGGCGCAGCACCGGCTACAAAAAATGTGTCGGAGCGGGCCCCGGGGGGCTGACAGCGTGGTTCGCTGTTCCCGTGCCGGTGCTTGTCATGCCTGCCGTCGCCACACCTTCGCTCTCTCTGAATCAGCGGTATGCCGCCGAGTTTCCCCAGTCGGCCCGATTGGCCGAGCGGGGGCGGCAGATCTTTCCGGATGGCGTGACACACGACAGCCGGTACCTGGCGCCGTTTCCGGTCTACATCGACCGGGCCCTCGGTTCGAAGAAGTACGACCGGGATGGCCACGAGATCATCGATTACTGGATGGGGCATGGGTCGCTGCTGTTGGGGCACAGCCACCCGGCCATTGTCGAGGCCGTCCAGCGTCAGGTGCCGCTGGCGACCCACCCCGGGGC
>JBKCTR010000489.1:0-6998 GCA_046318755.1 Planctomycetaceae bacterium | reverse complement strand
CTGCCGGAGGGGGGGGCGGGAATCCGGGTGTTGATCACCAGTCACAAGACGCCGCCGTTCGATCTGGGGCAATGGCGCAGCCAGGGGATTGTGCCCGAGCAGGCGCGGCTGATCGCCGTGAAGGCGGCCGTGGCCCATCGCCGCGTTTATGACCCCATCCTGCGGGCCCATTTCACCGTGGAGACCCCCGGTCCCTGCAGCAGCCACCTGGCCAGTTTTCCCTGGCGGCGAGTGCGCCGGCCGATCTTTCCCCTCGATGGGGAATAGCGGGGTCTCAAACCTTGGCAGCGTGAAACCCAGGGCCCGCGTGGGGCGGGACTGGGGGCCGACGGGTTCCGTCTGGACTGGCGGCTTCGAGATCCGCCGCGGGAATCGCCAGGAGAAGCCGACACAGGGGGTGGTCCCAAGGGGGGCTGGCGCTGGCCGTCGGGGGTCGGTTTGCGCTAGACTGCGGCCAAACCGTCCCGTCTCTCCTCCGCCCCTCCGGGGTCCCGCCTGATCATGAAGCTGCAATTGGGAACCGCCCGCTCTGCCGCGGGCAAACTGGCGTATGGCACCTGGGATCTGGTGGAGCATCCGACTGGAGGCTGGGACCGTCTGCCCGTCGTCATTGCCCAGGGGAACCCGCGGGGAAAGGTCTTCTGGCTGACGGCCGGGATCCATGGGAATGAGCATGCGGGCCTGCAGGTGTTGCACCTGCTGCTGAACCGCGAACTCGTCCGCCGGCTGAAAGGAACGATTGTCTGCATTCCCGCCCTGAATCCGGCGGGATTGAGGACCATGAAGCGGGAGGCGTATTACCATGCCGGCGATCCCAACCGGCTGTTCCCCGACGGTCGCCCCCGCGATCTCCAGGACCCCGATCTCGACCCCCCGTCGGTGCTCGAGCAGGCCTACGGGCGCCTGTTCGAAGAGCTGCGTCAATCGGCGAATTACTGGATCGATCTCCACAACACGTGGACAGGCTCGGTCTCGATGATTTACCGCGACCGGGTCTACTTCCGGGACAATGGCTCCGCCGCGCAGATCAAGGCCGCCCGGGCCGAGGCGCACGAACTCGACCGGCAATTGGGCGAGATGTGCGCTGCCTACGGTCACAGCGTGCTGAACGAGATGGGCTGCGCCGCCTATTTCGACGACAAGCTGCATCGCTCGACCACCGGGGCCGCCGTGAACATCGCCCGCATTCCAGGCCTGACCATGGAACTGGGAACCGGACACATGCCCGACCCGCACATCGTCCAGGCGTGCGTGACCGGATTGACCAACGTGCTGAAATGGGCCGGGATGCTGGAGGGAGAGTACGAACCGATCACCGGCATCAAGGTGGTCAAGCCGGGCTATCCCTGCCGCCGCCGCGGAACCCCCCGCGTGAGTGTCCCCTGCGTGGTACGGCACCTCGTGGAACCGGGGGATGTGGTCCGCAAAGGGGACCCCATCGCCGAGGTCCGCGACATCTGGGGCCGCCCGATCGCCGAGAAAATCCTCGTGGCCGACACCGATGGCTGGATCATGGGGCGCACCCACGGCATCATCCATTACCCCGGCACCGAGGTCACGGGAATGGGTGTCCCCGACGATCTGCCCACCGTCATGCCCTACCCCGCCGGGTCTTGAGTTCTGGCGGATTGGCCACCGGCCTTGGCAGGTCCTGCTTCCCGGGGACTCTTGGTTGGTGTGGGCCGTTGGAACCGCGCGGCCGACGCCAACCGCCGCTCGGGACGCGCCGCCCCAAAAAACCGGGCTGCCGCGACATGTGTCGACGGCAACCCGGTCCGCCTGACTCGTTGGTCTGTCCCCATCGCTGGAGGGGGAACGTCGGATCCACTCAGACCGTCAGGTCTTGCAGGGTGAAGTTGGTCAGTTTGACCAGCGACGAGTTGAAGCTGACGGTTCCCCGGTAGTAATTCATCACCCCGGCGGGAGAGCCCCCGGTGAGGGTGATGTTCGAGGCGAAGGTGACCATGGTCTGCTGGGCCCCGGCGAACGAGGTGTTGATCACCGAGTTCCCCCCCGCCATCAGAGCGCTGAAGGACTTGTTGAAGAACGTGCCCGCCAAGGCGTTGCCAAAACGGTCATTCAACCGGGTTCCCAGGTTCAACACGGCGTTGATTCCCCCGCTGGTCAGCCCGAAGCTGGAATCGAATCGCGACCCATTGACGTCGGCCTGATCCCACTGGAACGGCACGCTGTTCCCCATGTCGATCGAGGTGGTCCCCTTGGACCAAAGCCGGGTCAGAATCAGCCGGTCGGGTCCCTGGCCGGTGGTCACGGTGGTCGTCGTGGCGACCGTCAGGGGGGTGGCCCCCACGCCAGCCAGTTCCACCACATCCCCCACATAGGGGGAGGCCGACGTCTTGACATTCACGAGGCCTGCCACCGAGGTCACACCATACTGATTCGAGTTCGACAGCAGTTCGAACCTGCTGCCCCCCAGGAGGTTCAGGCTGTTGTCAAACACCACATTTCCGGTGATCGTCACTCCCGCGTCGATGTGCAGTCCCGCGGCGCCATTCCCCGTGTCGGTCACCGCCACATTTCCTTTGATGTTCAACGGAGCCAGCAGCGTATTGCTTCCCAGGGGACCGGCCAGGTTGACCTGCTGCTTCGCGTCACCCGAACCCGTGACCTGGACCGAGCCCGTTACGGTGAGCACGTTGCTGGTGGTTCCGGCACTGTAGATGTTCAGCGTGCTCTCGGTGTTCCCCAGGTTGGCGATGATCGACCCGCCAATCGTGGTGAACCGGGAATTCGCGTTGATGTCGATCACCGACCGGCCCGAAGCCGCCCCGTTGATCGTCAGGTTTCCCGTCAAGGCCAGCCCGTCGATCAGCACGTTGCTGCTGCCGGTCCCCAGGTTGAGGGTCAGGCTCGCGGCCGAGTTCAGCAAGATCGACTGCGAGGTCGCCGTGGAGGTGCCGTAGCTGACGGTGGTGCCATTCAACCCGGTGATCACCACCCGCGTCCCCGAACGGGTCACCGTGAAGCTGGGATTCCAGTTGTTCGTCGCGGCAATGGTGAGGGCCGAGCCCACCAGGGTGGCCCGAACATTCGGTGCCACCGCCGTGGGGGCCGTCGTCGAGAAGTTGATCGCGGTGAACTTCGACGCAGTGTAAGTGAGAGGCCCCTGGAAGTAATAGGTGCCGGCCGGGTTCCCCCCGGTGAACGACACATTCGAGCTGAAGACCACCCGGCTGGAGCTGGCGTTGGCGTTCGAGACGTAGATGCTCGAGGTGTCTCCCGTGAGGAAAGCCGAGAAGGTCGATTTGAAGGTCGTGGGGGTGTAGATCTGACCCGTGACCGTGTTGGTCAGATCGGTCCCCACGTTCAGCCGGGCCCGGGGACCCGTCGCTGTCAACGTGACCCCCTGCGTGAACGTCGACCCATTGATGGTCGCCAGATCGTTCACATAGGCCGGACTGCTCCCCAACCCCAGTGCCAGCGTCGCTCCGAACAACGTATTCCCGATGTACAGGGTGTCGGCCGCGTTCCCCGAGGCAATCGACGCGGCCCCGGTGATGGTCAGCGGGGTCGACCCCACGGCATCCAGCGTCACGTTGTTCCCGGTATACACCGACGAGGCCAGCTTGATGTCCAGTGTCCCGCCAATCGAGGTGGCACCGTACGATCCGGTGATCGAGTTCGAGTAGAGCTGGAAATTGCTCGACGTGCTGGTGTTCAGCGAGTTGTCATAGGCGACATTGCCCGTAATGGTGACCCCGGCATCAATCCTCAACCCGGAGATTCCCTGTCCCTGGTCCAGGTAACTGACGCTGCCGCCAATGGTCAGCTTCCCCCCGCGGGGGTTGTTGGCCAAGGGCCCGGCAATGTTCACCTGCTTGGCCCCGGTGCCGTTGGCCGTCACATTGACCGACCCCGTCACCGCCATCGCCCCGCCGTCGTTCGTGCTGCCATACAGGTTGACGGTCCCCCGGGTGCCGGCGAGATCGACGACCAGCGAGCCCCCAATCGTCGTGGTGGGCTGCGTGCTGAGGGACGAGTTGTAGCGGGTCCCATGCACCGAGACGACCGTGTCTCCCACGGTCGCTCCCACGACCTTCACATCTCCCGTGGTGCTGATCCCCTCGAGCTCGACCGAACTGATCCCCTGACCCAGATTGATGGTCAGCCCGGCAATCGCCCCGGTGGTCCCCACCGCGATGGTCTGGGTGGTGGCCACACTGCTGCCGTAGGTGAGCTGGGTGTTGTTCAACGCCGTGAAGACGATGTTGCTTCCCGAGCGGGTCACCTTAAGGCCGGAATTGTTGTTGTCGGTGGCGTTGACGGTAAAGGTCGTGCCACTCTTGAGGATCGTGTAGTTCCCCGCCGCCAGCAACTGCCTTGATTCCAGGGCCTCGACGGCCGCCACCCGGGAGACTCCCGGACGGCGTCGACCTTGAGAGTGGGAAAACAGACGCTTCCAAACAGGCTTGAGTCGCATCGCAGGACCTCTGGACGGGAAGTTCGACAGAAATGTCCCCCACCCCGTCGAGAACCTGACGGGAGGGGTGCCGGTAAGACAGGATTCAGCCTTCGGCTGCTTGAAGTGGGAGAGTCGCAGATGCCGCAGTCAGCCGCCAGTGTTCCCGACGAGAATCCTCCCCAAGGCACAGCCAAACCGTGGCTGGCTCCTTCAGGAAGCGTCCAAGACCGACAGCAGCCCCACAACTCACACGCTGGGGAACAACTGTCGGAGGGGGGCGCGCCGGCATGACTCGGTGGATGGAACCGGCACTGTGGCTGTCGGGCAGTCCTCAAACGCGGGGAGATCTCGCACTGGCTCCCCGCGCGGGGTCGACCGAAACAAAAAAGCCCCTGATGCAGACCATCACAGGGCGACGGCAGCCCAAAGTCTCAGCCACACAGGCGGCGTCTCAACTGGGGTTTGCAACAGGTGAGTGTGCAACGGGTGGAGGCCCACAGGGACCCACTCCAGCCAACTCACACCTCAAGCCGGGCTGGCTTGCAGGCCACTCTTCGCTTGGGGCGCGCCACCCCCGTTCATCAGGGGACACGCGGTGGCTCACGCGAACCGCCAGCAACCAATCATCAGTCGCCGAGCACTCTCGCGGACTATCTCAATTTTATGCGTTGTCCAGTTTCACGGTCAAATTGCCCTCCCGGCCCGACGCCCGGCCGCCCCCCTACATTCCACCCCCCAGCGGAATCGTCAACAGCGGGGCTTGGCTCTGCCCGGATCCCAATTCCAACTGGGAGAGTTCCATCAGCAGGGCGAACGTCGCCTTGCTGTCGTGATCGCGTTGATCGATATAGAACCAGTAGTCTTGGTACCGGACCGCCACATGGGCACAGGCGGGGGGTTGCCGTCCCGCCGCCGATTGAATCCGCAGCAGGCCACCCAGCACCTCCTGCCAGTCGAAATCTCCCGTAGGTCCCCCCGAGGTCGTCCGGACAATCCCGCATTCGATGTGCTCGGCGGGAACCTCCACGGCATGCCCGGCGAAGAACAACACCTGCAGCAGCGACCGGGTTTCGATATCCAGCACGTCGACCCCGGTGGCGGGTGCCCCTTCCAGGAAGGGATCGAGCTTCTCGGCGGTCAACGGATAGCGCCGCAGTGTCGGATCGAGGCGAAACGCGTCGCAAAACTCTCTCAAATCCGGGTCATCGGCGGGCGTCGGACCAATCCGCAACACGGGAATTCGCTCTTTCTCAATCACCCTCCAGCGGCCGCGATCGTCGGTGCGGTACTCAAACCCGGCGCGGACCGCATCCACTGCGGCCGTTGCCGAGGCGGTCTCATTCGGCAAGGCATCGGTCCGGTGTTTCGCCTGCTCTTCATGCACGATGTCGATCAGGCCCCGATCCTGCAGCCGCTGCAGTGCATCCACCCCGGCCCGAAACTGGGCATACACCGGGGGCTGCACCGGGGTTGGGCCGCTGCCTGTCTCCGCGTTCTCGACCCAGTTCAGATTCTCGAGCCCCAGGCGGAACACCGTCGCAATTGGCCACGTGGTGCGGACGAGGTACGCCATTCCCTCGATCGAGAGGGGAGTGAACAACCGGCGGGCAAATTCCTGGTCGTCGTTGGGGGTATAGCTGAACGTCGGGCGTTCCGCCCCCGCCAGCATCGCCTGGGGCAGCACCGCCCCCCGATAGGTGCCCCAATCCCCAGCCGCGGCTGAGGTGAAGAAGGGGGTCGCCCCCAAATTGGCACTCAACTCGCGCTGATCGGCAATCGTTGAGATCGAGAGACTGCTGGGAGAATCGCCGTACCGCAGGCGGACTATGTTCAACAGCAATTGCTGCTCAGTCGTCTTTTTAACCGCCTCGTTATACCGCAATCGTCCCGACTCCATCGCCCGGGGACCCAGCGCACACCCGCTCACCGCACCCCAAAGTGCCAGTAGCACAGCGAGTCTCAGCCCCGGTGTCATGCTCGACCCTGGCCCACACGCGGAAAACCAACGGAAATCGGAACTCTCCTCGACTCCATCGGCTGGGTGCTTTGTATCGATTGAGTCCAATTTGAGGATTCTGTGGATTTCGTTGAATTTGTCGACGAGCTGATCGCAGGCCGGGGGTTGGAAGGCTGTCCAGCCCGCCAGCCGAGACTCGCCAGCCTCGTGCTTGATCACCTCAACAAACGTGGGGCGTGGGGCCGTTTGGGGAATTCGTCATCCAGCCCACATTGGAAGCGATCTCTGTGCCCGCATCGCACAACTCCAGATGTGTCGACTGGGACCTCATCGCCACCCATCGGTCACAATTCCTGTTTGTTCCGTTCGCAGAGGACTGGGCGTGTCGGGGTCTCGATCAGTCAGTGTGTCCACAGTTCGAGCGGACACCGGTACCGAGACGCTCGGCCCCCTCGTTCTCACCCCGTCGTGAGGCCATGCCAGACCGTCCGCAGGCGCTCGGCATCGCACCGTGCGGGGGGAATTGCCGCGCTGCACACAGTCCCGTCAGAACATTTCGCCCGGACGGAGGTGCCGCCATTCTCCCTCGGGCAATTTCCCCAGCCGCACCTTGCCAAT
>JBKCTR010000488.1:0-9498 GCA_046318755.1 Planctomycetaceae bacterium | reverse complement strand
AGTTCCTGATGGCGAGGCGATTGGTGGAAGCAGGGGTCCGCTGCGTCACCCTGTCGTTTGGCAGTTGGGACCGCCACGGGGGGAATTTTGAACGGCTGCCCGAACAGTTGGCGAAGCTCGATTTGGGGCTTTCCGCCCTGGTAGAAGATCTTCACCAACGTGGTCTTGAGCGTGATGTCAGCGTGATCGCCTGGGGGGAATTTGGCCGAACGCCGCGCATCAATCCCGGCGGTGGGCGGGACCATTGGCCGCAGGCGGCGTGTGCCCTGCTGGCCGGAGGGGGCATGCGGATGGGTCAGGTGATTGGCTCAACCAACCGGCTGGGGGAAGTTCCTCAGGACCGTCCGATCCACTACCAGGAGGTGTTTGCGACGCTTTATCGCCAACTGGGCATTGATGTGGCAACGGCCACCATTCCTGATCCCAACGGGCGCCCCCAATACCTACTCGATCGTCGGGAGGCGATTCGCGAGCTGATTGAACCCGCTGCCGCTCGATCACTGCCGAACACCCTCCTTGGCGGGCAATCGCCATCCGGTATTGAGGAGCCGCCCCCCCGGATTTCCCATGGCGCTGCAACCCTCGGCATGATGGCGGGACCGAGAATGGGAATGGCCAATTCGGAGGGTTAGGGCGCGAGTGGATCTGGCAACCAGTTGTCGATCCGCGTTCGCCCCCGGCCTCTGTCGCAGGGATTGGGTCGAGGGAGTGGGCCAGACCCTGTAATCAGGGTGGGGGATTCGCTACGCTGGAATCCATTGGATTGGCACAACCGGCCCCGCAAACGAGATGACTGTGACCTTGACCGACAGCTTCGACCAACAGGAGATCCACTCCCTCCAGCAGGCTCAGGCTGCGGGAGTGACGCGGGCCTGGCGGCTTCCCTCGCTGTGGTTGTCCAATCCCGTGAGCAATGAGTCAGGAAAAGATCGCCCTCCCCAGAGCCACAAACGGAGCAACGTAGAGCCCAGCCGAACCGGCCCGTTCGGACCGTGGGCCCTCGTGGCACTGGCGGTGATGGCACTGATCTTGGTGTCTCTCTTCTTTTCACCGCTGGTCCCCACGACAGTGGATTACAGCCTGTTTCGACAGCAACTCGCGGCCGACAATGTCGAATCGCTCGAGTTTCTCCGCGAGCGAATCACGGGAGAGTGGCGAGAAGCCCCCTCTGATCCCGCCAAGCCGGAAGTCAAATTGCCGAAACGGTTCACCACCATCCTTCCTCCAGTGGACGACAAGGACCTGGTGACCGAGCTGCTGGCGAAAAAGGTGAAATGGAAATCCGACCCGACCAGTTGGGCCGAAGGCCTGAACATGCTGGTGTCGCTGTTGGCTTTCGCCATGATGCTCGGGGTGGTGTGGATCCTGTTTCGTCGCGGGGGGGACCCCATGGGGTCTGGGTCGATGGTGAGCAATTTCATCCGAAGCCCAGCCAAGAAGTTTCTCCCGGCCGATCAGCACAACACGTTCGCCGATGTCGCCGGGATGGAACAGGCGAAGTACGAACTGCAGGAGGTGGTCGAGTTCTTGAAGAACCCCGCCAAGTTCCAGAAGCTGGGGGCTCAGATTCCCAAGGGGGTGCTGTTGATGGGCCCTCCCGGGACGGGAAAGACGCTGTTGGCACGAGCCACGGCGGGTGAGGCGGGAGTTCCCTTCTACTCGATTAACGGCTCCGAGTTTATCCAGATGTTCGTTGGCGTGGGGGCGAGCCGGGTTCGGGACATGTTCCGGACCGCCAAGGAGAGTGCGCCGTGCATCTTGTTCATCGACGAGATCGACGCCGTCGGGCGGATCCGTGGTGCGGGCGTCGGCGGGGGGAGTGATGAACGCGAGCAGACCCTGAATCAGATTCTGAGTGAGATGGATGGGTTCACCCCCAGTGAAGCGGTGATCGTCGTCGCGGCGACGAATCGTCCCGATGTTCTCGACTCGGCCCTGCTGCGTCCGGGCCGGTTTGACCGCCATGTGACCATCGACCGCCCCACCAAGGAAGGGCGTGTCGGAATTCTGAAGGTCCACACCCGCAAGGTTCCCTTGGATGACACGGTCGATCTGGAAAGGATCGCCGGAGGAACAATCGGCTTCTCGGGAGCCGACTTGAAAAATCTGGTGAATGAAGCCGCACTCATGGCGGCTCGCTCGGCCAAGACCAAGGTCGGCATTTCCGATTTTGACACGGCCAAGGACAAGGTCATGATGGGCCCCAAGCGCGAGGAGGTCCTGAGCCAAAGAGAACGGGAGATGACTGCCTATCACGAAGCAGGGCATGCACTGATTGCGTGGCTGCTCCCGGAACTCGACGCGGTGCACAAAGTGACCATTGTTCCCCGAGGCCGCGCGCTGGGCGTGACCCAGCTCGTTCCCGAGGAAGAGCGTTACCACATGGGGGAACGCAGGCTGCACTCGCATCTGGCGATGGCCATGGGGGGCCGTGCGGCGGAGAAAATGGTGTTCAACGAGTTCTCTGCCGGCGCGGAAAGTGACATCAAACAGGCGACCAGCATTGCCCGGCGCATGGTGGCTCACTGGGGCATGAGCGAGATCATTGGACCGGTCGCCTTCCAACAGAGCGAAGAACATCCGTTTCTGGGGAAGGAAATCCAGGAGGCACGGCAGTTTTCGGAAGAAACAGCCCACATTATCGATCAGGAAGTGCAACGGTTTGTCAACGACGCCTCCGCTCGGGCCCTGCAGATCCTCGATTCCCACCGCGGCCCGTTGAAGGCTCTCGCGGACGCCCTGTTGGCCAACGAGGAACTGTCGAAGGAGCAGGTGGCAGAGATCCTCGGTCCCCGCCCCGAGCGTGAGTCCATCGGACCGTCGACCACACTCTCGGCCTGAATCCGACCCTTCACGCAGGAACCGGCATGTTGCAGCGGCTCCCTGAGTTGTGTCGTGCGGGGATCAGAATTGGGGTGGCCTGTCTGCTGGTGGGGAGGCTGATTACGGCGACTGAGGGTGCGGTCCTGGGCCAGACACTTGGCTGGGCAGTGCTCTCACTGTTGCTGCTCATTCCAGCCGGACTGGCACTGACTGCCAGATTGCTTCCCCAGGCCCCCTTCCGTTGGGTGGACGCGGTCTGGCTGGTTGCTTGCCTCGCACCGGTCGCTTCCGCAGCGTTCAACTTCGGGACGGGCGATGACCGGGCTGCCGTCAACCTGGCAAGCGAATGGTTGGGGCTGTTGGCCACCTGGTGTCTGCTGCGACTACTTCAATCGCTCCGCGGTGTCCCCCAAAGTTGGCACCGACTCGTCGCGGCAACGACCCTGGGCCTGGCTTTGCTGGGGCTCTGGCAACACTATTTTGGCTATGCCGCCGATCGAACCCAATACCTGACACTCATCAACCGCCAGACGACACTGCGCAAGGAACTGGCGGGGGCAAGACAATCGGAACAGTACCAGGCCCGACGGGAGTTGGCAGAAATTGAGACCCTCCTGTTTCGCCTGGGAGTGCCAGAAGAGGGCCCCAGCCGCAAACTGTGGGAAGCACGGCTGCTGTCGAGCAGCGAGCCAGTGGGGCTGTTCGCTCTTACCAACACGCTGGCGGGAGCCCTCTTGGTTGGAACCCTGCTATGGGGGGCCTGGTGGCTCAAATACTCAAAGCCGGATCACGCCCTCGAGGTCACTTCATCGCGCTCCTTGGGAATCGGACGCTGGTCGATGTCCCTGGCCCTGGGTGTCGTGGGCTTCTGTCTGGTCCTGACCAAGAGTCGTACCGCCTGGGGAGGAACCTTGGCGGCAGCAGCCATACTGACCGTGCTGCCAACTGTGGATCGGTCCGACTGGCTTAAGCGGAGCCGCTGGAAGACGCTGTCATTCGTCTTGGGCGGCCTGGCCGTGGCCATTGGCTTGGCTGCGTGGTCTGGCGGACTGGACCGATTGGTCTTGAGTGAGTCTTTCAAGTCGCTGCGCTATCGGGCCGAGTATTGGACCGGCAGTTGGCGGATGTTGTGGGACCAGGAGCATCCCACCCGGTGGTTGACCGGTGTCGGGCCAGGGAACTTTCGAGGGAGCTACCTTCCGTTCAAGCTCGCCGAATCGAGCGAGGAAATTGCCGATCCGCACAATCTGCTGTTGGACCATTGGTCGGCGGGTGGACTGCCCGGTGTTCTGGCGGTCCTGGGATTGTGGGGAGTGGCCCTGGCGTCGATGTGCCGCTTCGGCCGCCCCGAAGCGACCTCTTGTGACGAGGCCACCCCCGCTTACCCAGACTCTTGGGGAATCGAATGGATCGGTGGATTTGGGGTCGTCCTGGTTTTGGCCCTCTTGGGCTCGGACATCGATGCGGCCTGGCCTTTGTCTGTGGTCGCCGCGGGGCTCTTGGCTGGGGGTTTGGCTTCTCGCAGCGCGGTTCATGGCAGGACTGCCTGCAACGGAGCCATTCTGGCGGGACTGCTGATTCACTTGTTGGCGGCGGGCGGCATGGAAATGCCGGCGATCGTGATGCTTTTGCAATTGTTCAGCCTGCCTGATCGCGATCACCGAGGCCAGACCGAATTGACCGCGGCTTGGCCAGGACTGCTGTTATCGGCGATGGGCGCGTTGCTGTCCGGAGTTGTGATCACACAAGGGTTGCGTCCGGTGGCAACTGCGGAGCTGGAATTGGCGCTGGGAGATGAGGCGCTTTCGCGAGGGGCCACCGACCGTGGATTGAAGTCGTACCGGGCGGCCGCTCAAGCCGATCGCTTTTCACCGCAGCAGCTCGACCGGCTGGCCGCGCTCATTCAACGCGACTGGCTCGCGACTCGCGATTCACTGGCGTTCGAGAAGTGGGTCCAATCTCGAAAGGACTCGATAGAACGCAATCGCCTGGCCGCCTCGGGCTGGCGTGCCCTGGGGGAAACGTGGCGACTACGCTTCCTCCAGACCGCGGATCCCGCCGACGCAATCCAGGCCGTGGAGAATTTCCAGAGGGCCGTCAACCGGCATCCAACGAACCCCTTCCTGCGGGCGGAGCTCGCGCAGGCCCAGGTGGCGGCGGGTGACCTGGCGGCGGCCCGGTCGACCGCCGAAAGGGCACTGGAACTGGAAGAAATCAACCAACGCCTCGGGCATTCCGACAAATTTCTCCCCGACTCCCTCGTGCAGACGCTGCGGCAGTGGCGCGATACCCCGGTTTCACAACCCTGACTTTTCCACAGCATGACCAACGCCAGCCCCCTGATGCCACTTGCCACCTTCCCTGCACCGCGCTGGGTGGCGTTCGACGCGGTGGGAACCCTGATCCATCCCGAGCCGGGTGTGGCCGAGGCCTACCATGCAGTGGCCTCCCGGCACGGCTCTCGGCTCTCCGCCGAAGAGATTTCCCAGCGTTTTCGCAAGGTTTACCACGAGTTTGAAGAGCAGGCCCCCGAGCGGGGTGAGACCGACGAAGAGCGTGAGATGGCGAAGTGGCGCGAGATTGTCGCGCGGGTGCTGCCCGATCTTTCCGACACTGAGAACTGTTTCGCGGAACTGTTTGAATGGTTTGCTCGTCCGGCTGCCTGGCGTGTCTATCCCGATGTTGGTGAGGCCCTCTCCAGACTCTCCTCCGCCGGTTTGCAGGTGGCCCTCGCGTCGAATTTCGATTGCCGACTGCACCGGGTCTGTGAGGGTCTGCCCGGCCTCGACACAATTCGAGTGCGTGTGGTTTCATCGGAAGTTGGTTGGAGAAAGCCCAGTTCCGGTTTCTACAGCGCGCTCGTGTCTCAGACGGGGGTTGCCGCGTCGCAGATCGTGATGATCGGAGACAGTTGGCTGAATGACATCGCAGGAGCACGCCAAAACGGCCTGCAGGCCCTGTGGCTGGATCGGCACGCGGGTAAAAATCCGGCATCTCTCCCTTCGCTGGGCGTGGCTGTGGACGAAGTGCTGAGATGTCACATTCCCCAAAAGGCGGGCGTGTGAGCACGACGTCCTTCAACCCAGATGGTAGCTGGCCCAATCCGACCCGGGTTGTGATCCAGCGGAATCCCGGTTCAGGATCCGGCTGGCGCCGATCGCTGCTCTTGGACCTGGTGCGGGAGTTAAAACGCCGGGGTTACCGTCCCCGGATGTTTCGCGACCGGGCGCGTTGCGATCGCTGGTTGTCGGAGCCTGTGAACCGCGCCGAGACTCTGTGCCTGGTCGCAGCCGGAGGAGACGGCACTGTCGACGATCTGGTCAACCGGCACCCCGGCTGGCCCCTCGCGATACTTCCCTTGGGGACCGAGAACCTGTTGGCACGGGGGCTGGGGATTGTTCCTTCGGGGGTCAACCTTGCGAAAGTGATTGCCGAAGGACACCGGCGAACCATTGACCTGGGGCTCGCCTGCGACCGCCGGTTCGTGCTGATGGCCAGTGTTGGATTCGACGCCGAAGTGATCCGCCGCGTGCACTCGGAACGCAAGGGAACGATCTCCCACTTGTCGTATCTCCAACCAATCTGGGCTGCCCTGCGTAGTTACAATTACCCGCGGCTCAGAGTCTGGATCGATGACGAGCCACAACCGCGGGAGGCACGTCTGGCCGTGATTGTGAACTTCCCGATGTACGCCCTGAATCTACCGATCGCGAAGCAGGCGAGTGCGGACGATGGCTGGCTGGACGTCCGTCTCTTTCAGCGGGGATCGGCGTTCCAAATCGTGCGATACTTTTGTACCTTGCTGCAGGGACGACACGAAACTCTCTCCGACGTGGTTTCCGTCCGGGCCAGGCGCGTCCGGATCGAGTCGGAGAGCTCTGCTCCCGTCCAGGTCGATGGTGATCCGCATGGAACCACACCGATCGAGATCCGAGTGATTGAGCATGCGCTGCAGGTGTTTGCACCGCGCGTCCTCCCCTCCCCACCAGCCACCGAGGCCCCCCGTTTCTGATGCCAAGCAACCCCTTTTCAATTGGCCCCTGGCAGGTTGGCCAAGGTCGGCCGCTGTTGCTTTTCGCAGGTCCGTGCGTCATTGAATCGGAGGAGTTGGTGCTGCAGGTCGCCGAGCGACTGAGACAGATTGGCGAGGAACTGCGGCTACCTGTGGTATTCAAGGCGAGCTATGACAAGGCGAATCGGACCAGTGTGAAAAGTTTCCGCGGGCCAGGATTGCAGGCTGGATTGAAGATTCTGCAGAAGGCCCGCGAAGCCACGGGATTGCCGCTCTTGACTGATGTACACGAACCGTCACAGGCCGGGCCTGTGGCCGAGGTGTGTCAGGTGTTGCAGGTCCCGGCGTTTCTGGCTCGACAGACCGATCTGGTCGAGGCGATTGCCACGGCAACAGCCCGCACCGGAGGTGCAATCAACGTCAAGAAGCCGCAGTTCACCGCACCCGAAGATATGATTCATGTGGTGCGAAAGTGCGAAGAATTTGGCAATCCCCGGGTGCTACTGACCGAACGGGGCGCCTGTTTTGGATATCACCGCCTGGTGAATGATTTTCGATCCATTCCGGTGATGCAGGCCATGGGGGTTCCCGTGGTGTTCGATGCCACTCACAGTGTGCAGCTTCCAGGGGGTGAGACAACCGGGGGGCAGCGCGAGATGGTTCCATTTCTGGCTCGGGCGGCGGTGGCCTGTGGTTGTGATGCGGTGTTTTTCGAGACGCATCCCAATCCCGATCAGGCGAAGAGTGACGGCCCGAATATGATTCCCCTGGACCAACTGCCCGGGATCCTGAAACAACTGCTGCGGATCCGCAGCGCCCTATCAGACCAACTGTTGTCGGACGAGGTGGCTTCGTGAAGACACGCCGGTTTTTCCAGCACGCGATGACGTTGGCGTTTGTCGGCACCCTGCCGTGGTTGGGTGCTTGCTCGCAATCGGCCAGCAAACCAGTTCCCAGCAACACCCCCTCCGGCGACAGCCCTCAGGCGGGTCGTTCGGGGACGGTCGACCGCGGTACGACCGATGAACCGGATGCCTGTGATGAACTGCTCAAGAGCCTGTTTGATGTCTTCCGCATCGACAAGTTTGAGACGACATTCGACGTGTCGATCGGAGCGAACCGCATGAACGACTGGTATCGCGGCTGTGCCCTGCGCACGGCTGCCGAGACCAAACCAAATCTGCCCCCCGAAGCGGAACGACTGTTCTCGGGAGCACAGCTGGCCCTGATGTCGGGAGATCAATACCGCACGCGAGACGCTTCGCATGTCCGTGATTGCGTGCTGTTCTCTGCAGTCGCCAATCGAATCATGAAATCGCCCCAGACGGCGGGACAAACTGAACTCGACCGAGCCCGTGCTGCATTCGATCATGTCGTTGCCACACTGCAGTTGCAGCCGCGTCACAGTGCCGACCTCCCTTTCACCCCTTATGAGCTGTATCTGCTTGGCAAGGGAACAGCGAGCGACCGTGCCTGGCTGTTTGCGAATACCTTGCGGGCATTGAGAATTGATTCGGTTGTGCTGATCCCTGCGAATGCCGAAGATCCGGGAATGTCGGGCGACGCCACCCCCCTCCTCGTGGGTGTCCCCATCGAGGGAGAGGTGTATCTCTTCGATCCCGCACTGGGAATTCCGATTCCGGGCCCTGATTCGGAAAAGGGGGGCTTGCGGCCGGCAACGCTGAAGCAGGTTCAGGCCCAACCCGAATTGTTGAGCAACCTTGGGTCGGAACAAAAACCGTATGCCTGGACCTCCGCAGAGTTGGCCCAACCGGCTGTGCTGTTTGTCGGAGATCTCTCCTACTACTCAAGTTCCGCCAAGGCCTTGCAACAGGTGTTCGCCGGGGAGCACTCGGTGCTGGTCTCCGATCCCCTGGAAGACATCGACCGTTACCCCGGTTTGTGGTCGCGCCTGATCGCAGCCGGAAAGGGGGTATGGACTGCCGATTCACTCCGGTTGTGGAAGTATCCGCAAGACCAGGTGACGCGCAGCCTAGCCCTCGACGATGAAGGTAAAGATCGACGGAAAAGCCTGAAACTGAGATTCATGGCCTATTTGGTGGCGACCCCCATTCCGGAAATGCCCGGAAAATTTGTGGTGTCCGGATCCAAGGAGTCGCGGGATCCAACGATGAAGGGGCTCGACAGTCGAGACGCCGGAGTGGGAGGATTCGCTCGAACCGAGTCGCGGACAACGTCAGGGCGGCAGATGGAAGGTCGACTGTCCCACGTGGCCGGCAATTTGTCTGATGCTCTTCGGTCCTATGTTGAGGTCCAAAGCAATTCTCGTGAGATTTTGCAAATCCCCGACAACAACCTGTTGATGGACAAGCGTCTGGGACCGATCAACGTCAAACTGTTCCATGCCTTGGCGATCGACGATGCCGTCTATTGGTCGGGACTTTGCCAGTTGGAACAGGGGCAGTTTGGTCCAGCCGCCAATACGTTCGAACGTTACCTTCGTCAGGCGAATCGAGTGAGTGAATGGACCCGCCAGGCGAGACGGATGAAGGGAATTGCCTTGGCAGCCCAAGGAAAATTTGCCGAGGCGGCCCAGTCTCTCGAGCAGATCTCTGAAGACGATCCCGAGGCCCCCGGGCTGAGGCAGTTGGCCAAAGCGTGGAAAGCAGCCGCAGGTTCTTAAGCGGTGCGAATTCCCTGCG
>JBKCTR010000487.1:0-4100 GCA_046318755.1 Planctomycetaceae bacterium | reverse complement strand
GGTTTGTAGCCCCACTGATCGCTCTCGCCGCAGGTGGTGCCCCCCTTGATTCCACCCCCCGCCAGCCAGTTGGTGAAGCAGTACGGGTTGTGATCGCGCCCCTTCCCCCCCTGTGAAGAGGGCATGCGTCCGAACTCGGTCGTCCAGAGGATGATGGTGTCGTCGAGCATGCCCCGTTGCTTGAGATCCTGGATCAGGGCGGCGGCTCCCCGGGCCATGCCGCGCGACAACGGGCCGTGATCGCGCTCGACATCTTCGTGCGAATCCCAGTTGCGGCGGGGGAAGCCATTGTCATTCCCGCTCCAGATCTGCACGAACCGCACTCCTCGTTCGAGCAGGCGGCGGGCCACCAGACACTTCCGGCCGAAGTACTCGA
The DNA here is from genome assembly GCA_046318755.1 of Planctomycetaceae bacterium. Lineage (GTDB taxonomy): Bacteria > Planctomycetota > Planctomycetia > Planctomycetales > Planctomycetaceae > UBA10511. Next base: position 3,724 of record JBKCTR010000487.1, on the reverse strand, counting down.
TCTCTTCGGCCGGGTTGATCTCGCTGGGCCAACTGGTCTGGCCATGATCGAGGCCATACAGCTTGAGGATGTGCTGCGGTTCGCCCCCCAGGTCGAGTGCTTCGGGGGCGGCCAACTGCATGCGGGCCGCCAGTTCGTAGCTGCGGATGCGGGCTTCGAGGCGCGAGTCGCCCCGGCGGTCCCCGGCATGGTCCCGATTGAGCCGCCCCAGCAGTTTCTGGGCGGCCCGTTCGCTGTCCGACGTCACGTACCGGCTGCGCCGGTCGGGGTACAGGTCGGCAATGGGCGTTGGCTTGCCGGGGAAGATGATGGTCCCCTGGTGCTGCGCGGGCAGAAACGCCGTGTCCCAGTTCTTGGGTCCATTCGACGCGAAACCGCGGTGATCGGGCAGCACCACAAACGTCGGCAGGTTTTCGTTGAGACTGCCGAGGCCGTAACTGACCCAGCACCCCATCCCGGGAAACCCGGGGAGCTGGAACCCGGTTGCCTGCAGGTAGGTCGCCTGGCTGTGGACCCCCGTCTTGCCGACGAGGTTGTGGACGAACGCCATGTCGTCGACGCAGGGGCCGAGGTCGGCCACGACTTCGGAGAGGGGCTTGCCCGACTGGCCATACGGCTGGAATTTCCAGACCGGTTTCATCCAGGGACCGAGCCCGTTTTGGAACGCCTCGACAGGCTCGCCGAAGTCGGATGGTTCCCCATGGTGTTGCTCGAGAGCCGGCGTGTAGTCGAACAGGTCTACGTGGCTGTCGGCCCCCCCCATGAAGAGCTGCACCACGCGCTTGGCGCGGGGAGCGAAAATCGGCATGTCGCTGCGGCCCCCGATGCCGGCGACCGGGGCCAACCCGTCGGCCCGCGTGGCGTCGGCCGCCAGCAGCCCCTCCTGCTGCAGCAGACCGCTCAATGCCAGCCCGGCAAACCCGCCTCCCACGTCCCACAGAAAATCACGGCGGGGGAGGGGCTCGGTCGTTGGGCGGAACTGGGGAGACACGGGCATCGGTCAGGTCCGAAAGGGGACGTTTCGCAACGGGGTGGAGCGAATTTGGATGGTAGCGTACCACACTCACCCAAGGGGGGGCGAATCGGGAAGCGGCGGTCTCGCGCCCCCGGGGGAACTGGCCGGGGTCGGCTTCGGACGCGACCGATCCCGCCCCTGTGGCCCGAGTGTTCGAACGCCCTGCCTTGGGCCGAGGGAACTCGGGGTGCTCGTCAAATCCTCATGATGACCGCCCGAATCAGCAGCAAGAAGATCACCATGTACGGAATGTTGATGACTGCCGCCCAGATGGCGCGTTGACGGTGGTGTGCCTCCAACCGTTCACTCGACAGGAAGATCCGAATCAGCAAGACAAACACGTACGCCTGGATCGGGATGAAAATCAGGCCAATCAGCGCTCCACGCAAGGCCCGGTCCGACATGCTCTCCCGGGTCGTCAGTGGCTCTTCGTCCTGCTCCTGGTCCGGCTCCGAGAATTGGTCCGCATCCCCCGACGGGGTGGCGTGTCTTCCGTGCGGCTGAGCGGTGTGTTGTGCTGCGGACCGCACCTCCTCATCGGGAGTAAGCTCTCCCCGGGACACGGCAATTTCACGCAGCGCCCCTTCTGCCCGCTCCCTGTCCTGCTCGCGGACCAGAAGTTTCACCCCGCCGACGGCATTGGCCAGAGTCCAATTCATGGTGACGACGCTGTCTCCCTCGAGGCAGCAGGGAATCTCGAGCGACTCCAGATGATTGCGGGCGAGGTTGGCCTCGAGGGTGTTCCAGTAGGTGGCGATCGACACCAGCGTTGTCTCGTCAAGGTGCGACTCAGACATGGCGGCAGACTCCTGTTGCAGTTGAAGACCAACCCCTTGGCAAACCGACCTGGATTCCATTTCTCAGCAGCCGGAATGAAATCTTCTCTCCATTGTAACCCGATTGGCTGGACAGCGGCTTGGCCGACGACCTGCGGTCCGCTCCGCGCCCCGGGCCATCTGTGGCCGGGAGTCGTTGGGCGCGATTCTGAGCGATGACGGCACGGCAGCCAGATCGAAGCCAGCGGCCGCCAGACGACTCTCGCGTGGAGCTGTTCCCTCCACCCGACTCGAATGCCCGGGCGATGCTCGGTGAATCCCCAAAGCGAAGAGCCCGCGTAGGCCTTCGGAAGGCCACCCTCCGCTTGGCTCGATCTCACCCCCAAGGGCCTCACAAGCCACCGGAATCCTGTGCCTGAGCTTGATGAGGATCAGCGGTTCGAGACGTTTGCTCCCAATATGTAAACATCCGTCACTCTATCACCAAGCCTGAATTGAACGCGCGCGCCGAGTGACCTGCTGGTCCTTTCCCCCCAGACAGACTCGTCCGTTCAGACGATTTCGCCGACGGCCAACAGTCTGGGCCAGAAAATCGCCCGAAAAATCGGAAAACCGGGTGCAGGATGGGATGTCTTCCATAGGGGATCGCTGATATAAAGGGGTGTCGTTTCCCGCCACGTGTTTGCCTCCCGGTGCCCCGGAGCCACGCCATGCTGTCGATTGCCGGTCGTCCCTCGTCATCCCGCGAGTTTTGTGACGGTGTTTCCCGTCGCGATTTTCTGCGGATTGGCACCCTCGCGGCGTTGGGAACCGGCGGCGGTTGGGGGCTGCCACAGATTCTGCAGGCCGAATCGCTTTCGGGGAAAAAAACCCCCAAGTCGGTCATCATGATCTACCTGGTCGGCGGGCCGCCGCACCAGGACATGTTCGATCTCAAGCCCGAGGCCCCCAAAGAGGTGGCGGGCCCCTGGAAGCCCATCGCCACGAATGTGCCGGGGTTTGAGATCTGCGAAGCCTTTCCCCAACTCGCCCGGCAGGCCGACAAGCTGACGGTCATTCGCTCGATCGTCGGCAACCAGGCCGACCACGACGCCATTCAGGTCTTCAACGGGCATGACCCCAAGAAACCCAAGCCCCAGGGAGGCTGGCCGCAGTTTGGGTCGATGGTCTCGAAAGTTCTCGGCCCGGCCGTTCCCGAATCGCCCCCGTACGTCAGCCTCTGCTACACCTGCACCCACGGGCCGTACAACGAGCCGGGCCCGGGCTTCCTGGGAATGTCGCACAATCCCTTCAAGCCGCTGGGCGAGACCCGCAAAGACATGGTCCTGAATGGGGTGACGCTCGACCGGCTGTCGGATCGCAAGTCGCTGCTGAAGGGGTTCGACCTGCTGCGCCGCGAGATCGACCAGTCATCGATGATGAACGGGCTCGACACCTTCACGGAACAGGCGATGGGACTGTTGACCTCGTCGCGCCTGGCCGAGGCCCTCGACCTGTCGAAGGAGGATCCGAAGGTCGTGGCCCGGTACGGCACCGGCGACCCGTCCATCATGATGGACGGCAACGGAGCCCCCCGGGTGCCCCAGAGCCTGCTGGTGGCCCGCCGCCTGATCGAGGCGGGAGTGCGGGTGGTGACCCTCAACTACAGCAAGTGGGACTGGCACGGCGGGACCAACACCGAAGGCCGGGCGAACAATTCGATCTTCGTGCGCGAGCAGGAGGACTTCCCGGTGTTCGATCAGTGCGTGAGCGCCCTGGTCGAAGATCTGCACAACCGCGGCCTGGCCGACGATTGTGCCGTGGTGATCTGGGGCGAAATCGGCAGGACCCCGAAGATCAGCCCCATCGGGGGCCGGGACCCCTGGCCGCAGGTGTACTGTGCCTTGCTGGCGGGGGGCGGCTTCCGCCACGGGCAGATCATTGGTTCGACCGA
>JBKCTR010000486.1:0-5395 GCA_046318755.1 Planctomycetaceae bacterium | reverse complement strand
TCAACCACAACGTGAACAACTGGGGCAACCGCCCCGGTTATGGCTGGTGGGGCGGGCGCCCGTCCTACAAGCCGTTCGGCACCTACTGGCACGACACCCACGTCCATGTGCACCACCACTCATGGTACCAGGGAGCCTGGGGAGGTCCCTGGGCGGCCATCACCGTCGGTCCCTTCGCCTGGGGGTTGTTGGGTGGGGGGAACGCCAATTTCCTCTACTCCAGCGGTTACGTGTCGTATGTGAACCCCTACTGTGGCCAGACTGTGATTGTGGACGGCATCGACTACACCCGCCCCATCGTCGTCCAGCCCGTTGTGCAGGTGGAACAGCCCATTCAACCCGGAGTTCCCGCTCCACAACCGGTCGCCGAGCCGGGACTGGCCGAGTTCGACCAGGCCTTGGCCCTGTTCCGGGCAGGAGACTATCCCAACGCCAAGACGCGGGCCCTGCAGGCCCTGCGGCTGCGTCCCGGGGATCCCGCCGCACACGAGTTCTACGCCCTGTGCCTGTTCGCCAATGGCGAATACCAGAGCGCGGCAGGCGTGCTGAACGCGTTGTTGGCCAGTTCGCCGGGTTGGGACTGGGCCACCATGTCGCGACTCTATGGCGAACCGGGGCGTTACACCCCGCAGTTGCGGGCCTTGGAAGACGCCTCGAAGGTCCAGCCCGACAACGTGGCTCTGCAGTTCCTGCTGGGGTACCACTACCTCGTCTGCGGCCACCCCGAGAACGCCCTCAAGAAGTTCAACCGCGTGCGTGAACTGCAGCCCCGCGACCTCGTGGCCGCGCAGCTCGCCAAGGCGCTCGAACAGGGACAGGCCCAGCCCGAGGTTGCGTCGGCCAATCCACCCGCCCCCCAGCCTCCCGCCACGGTCCCGCAGACCAAACCTGCTCAACCCGAACCGGAAGCCAAACCCGCTCCCGGCGACACCACTCCCGATCAGCCCGAGGAAGAACCCGCAACCGAGGAATTCTTCGACCTCGTCGGCACCTGGATCGCCGAGTTGCCGCAGGGGGGAAATGTGATTCTCACGATCACCGAAGAGAGCGGCTTCACCTGGCAGGTGGAACCGAAGGGGGGCGAGCCCCGCACCATTCAGGGAACCCTCGACGTCGATGGCGATGCCCTGCTGCTCGACAGCCCCGAAGAGGGGGCCATGACCGGCAGTGCGGTGGTCAAAAACCCGAACAGCTTCTCATTTGTGCTGCAGGGAGGTCCCCCGGGCGATCCGGGATTGAGCTTCCAGCGGCGTGGTGAGCCGCGTGGTCCAGCCACCGACTTGAAGGAGGGAGACGACGCCGCCAAGCCTCAGCCCGAGGGAGAAGCCAAGTCCGATCCCCCCGCACCGGCCCCCCAGGCCGAGGGAACTTCAGCCAACTCAGGAGATCCGACGGAATCGATCGACCCCAAAAAGGTGGTCGAAGAAGAGCTGCAGCTCGAACTGCCGCCGCCCGAATCTCCTGCCGAGGCTCCCCAGGCGGGCGCACCCAACGACTAATCGGGCGCGGAACAGAGCGTTTTGAGTGCGACAATCCCCCCCGACCGGGCGAAACTTTTGGCCCGGCCGGGGGTTTGTCTTGATAAGCGGGGGCTGTGCCGGCGAATGGGTTACGTCGGCATCCTTCATTCCTGGTGCCAAGAGAAGGTGTGTTGATGAAGACTCGATTGGCCTGCCTGTGGCGGGGTGTGCTGTGTGGCCTGGTGGCCGCCGTGGTCGTTCCCGGGGTGGCCCTCGCCCAAGGACCGGGTCGGGGTGGATTTGGTGGGGGGTTTGGCGGCCAGGGGGGTAGCGTCGCTGGCCTGCTCCAGATGGAAGAGGTCCAGACCGAACTGAAGCTGACCGACGAGCAAAAAACCAAATTGCGCGACTCGCGCGATGAACTGCGCGGCGGGGCGGGGGGAGGGTTCGGCCGGCGCGGGGCGGGCGGCGCTGGTGGGGGGGCCGGTGGAGCTGGTGGAGGGCCCGGTGGAGCTCCGAATTTCCGCGAGATGTCTGCCGAAGTACGCCAGAAGTTCATGGAAGACGCCCGCAAGCGGATGGAAGAACAGTCGAAGAAGGCCGAGGAACTGGCGAAGGGAATTCTCACCCCCGAGCAGATGACCCGCCTGAATGAGCTGCGGATCCAGCAGCAGGGAGTCCGCGCCATGGGCCGGCCCGAAGTGGCCGCGGCTCTCAAGCTGACCGACGCCCAGAAAGAGGCGATTGACGACATTCTCGAAGCCGCCCGTCCCCAGCGGGGCCCGGGTGGTGGGGGTGGGGGATTTGGCGGCGGTCGCCCCTCGGCCGAAGATCGCGAGAAGGCCCGTACCGAGGCCGAAGAACGCACCAAAAAGACCCAGGCCGACATCGATGCCGTACTGACCGAAACCCAAAAGGCCGAGTGGGTCAAGTTGCAGGGGGCCAAGTTCACCTTCCCGGAACGCCCCGCGTTCGGCCAGGGAGGTCGTGGAGGACGGGGCGGCCAGGGTGAAGAGGGTGCTCCCGGCGGCCGACAAAACCGCCGTCAACGCCCCAACCGCCCGGCGCCTGAAGCCTGACAAATCGACGTCCCGTCGCGTGCGGCGAATTGTGCCGCAGGCTCGGTGAGACCTTTGCTGTTGTCGCTTGTTCAAAAGTCGTTTCACCCCGCAGCTCCCTTGGGCTGCGGGGTGATTTTGTTGCCACTGCGGGACCGCACACGCCTGCCGGACTTGTCGATCAACCCGCGGTGCGGACCAGTGCGGCGGCAATCTGGATGGCTCCCCACATCCCGTCCCCGCGGGCCACACCGCGCCAGGCGATGTCGAACGCCGTACCATGGCTGGGACTGGTCCGCACAATCGGCAGCCCCAGGGTCACATTCACCGCCCGGTCGAATCCCAGCAGCTTGAGGGCGATGTGTCCCTGATCGTGGTACATCGCCACCACCCCATCGAACTCCCCCTCCCAGGCCCGCTTGAGCAGCGTGTCGGCCGGAAACGGTCCGTGGGCCTGCCAGCCTTCCTGCTGCAAACGCTCCACCGCCGGGGCAATCAGCCGCGATTCTTCATCGCCAAACAAGCCTTCTTCCCCCGCATGCGGATTGAGTGCACACACCCCCAGACGGGGGGTGGCATAACCGACCCGCCGCAGGAATTGACCCAGCAAGCGCCCGGTCGCGGCGATGCGTTCCGTCGACAGCAACCCCGGCACACTCGCAATCGAGGTATGCAGCGTCACATGGGCCACCCCCAGCCCGTCGCACGACAGTGCCGCTGGGGATTGAGGAGTCTCGCTGCCGGCGGTGGGGGCGTTCCGGGGCAGGAACAACTGCATGGCGAAGTCGCGCACGCCGCATAACTCGGCCAGAATCTCGGTGTGCCCCGGATAGTGCAGTTCGGCAAGGTGCAGCGCGGCCTTGCTGAGGGGGGCAGTGGTGATGGCGTCGATGGCCCCGGCCTGGGCGGCCCAGCAGGCGGCCCGCAGGTATTCATACGCCGCCCGACCGGCCCGCGCGTCGTTTCTCCCAGGAGGGACGTCGGCCGCCTCGGAATCTCCCGGGTTCCAGCACGGAATCTGCGTGGCGGTTGCCTCTCCCTCGGCAATTCCCTCCAGCTCGACCACGGCCAGTTTCGGGTTCACCAGCCCCGCGGCCCGGGCCATCACAATCGGATGCCCCACCACCACTGGCTCGCAGATCTGCAGCAATTGCGGACCCCAGACCCGGGCAATCACCTCGGGACCAATCCCCGCCACATCCCCCATCGTCAGGGCGATCCGTGGACGCGCAACCCCCAGGGTCATGCGTGAACCCACTGCTTGGGGAAACCGGCCAGCGGCGACTCGGGCCCGGGCTTCCACAACACCACCTCATCGATCTTGCGGGCCAGCGCCACATCGAGCGCCGTAATCGCCCGCACGGCATGCGTCTGCAGCTTGACCGTCACCTGGGCATAGCCCAGCGAGAGATCGGGGTGATGCCAGGCGGCGTCGGCCAGATAGCCGATGGTGTTCGACAGCATCAGGGTGTGCGGCCAACCGGGGGTCTGATACGTCTTCCGCAGCCAGCCATCCCGCACCTCCCATCCCGGAAGATGTGACAGTTCCTGCTCAATCTGCTCGGCGGAGAGAGGGGGGCTTTTCATCGGTTGGGCTCCGGTCCAGACAACGCACACTCCCCGGCAGACAACTCAGTCGGGGGGACAAACACTTCACAGACCAGAATTGTAGCGCGCGAGGCGTCCCCACGGGACGAATCGACGCGCCAACCAACGGCAAGTTCCTCACCCCGCCGTACAGCCGGCCGACCCGGTTGCAATGCCTGGCAGGCCCAGTGGCAGTCGACGACACACGGGCGTTGGTCACCGCCACGGCACCGGTCAGGCGCCGTATTTCTCCAGCCGGCCGGCGTGTGCCATCGCCAGGGTCATCAGATATTTGGCCTGGAACTGTCCGAGCCCCCCCTGCAGGCAGCTCGCTTCGCCGAAGCGGGTACAGGCATCTGGGCGGCACGAATCGGCGACCAGCAGTGTCGGCACCGGATGCCAGCTATGCGACTTCAGCTTGCTGGGTGTGCTGTGGTCACCCGTGACCACCAGCACATCGGGCTGCAGCGCGGCAATCCGGGGGATCGCGGCATCCAACTGTTCAATCCGCTCGACCTTGGCGGCGAAGTTGCCATCTTCCCCGGTCGAGTCGGTGTACTTGTAGTGCATGAAGAAAAAGTCGAAGTCGTTCCAGGCCTGCTCGAGCCGGGTGCACTGGTCGGCGAGGGTCTGGCCGGCGTCGAGCACCTGCATGTTCACCAATCGGGCCAGCCCGCGGTACATGGGGTAGACGGCAATCGCCCCCGCCTTCAGGCCATATACCTCTTCAAAGGTGGGAATCGCCGGCCGTTTGTCGATGCCGCGGAGGGTGAAGAAGTTGGCCGGGTGGTCGTCTTTCAGCACCTCCTTCGCCTTGGCGAGGAACTGCTTGGCGATCTCGGCGGTCTTTTGAGAGGCGGCGTCGCGCCCCTGCGGTTCCAGCGGGGCCACACCTGTCTTCTGCGGATCGGTGTCATTCACCGAGCCTCCCAGTCCCTTCCCCCGGATCACAATCACCAGCCGGTATTCCTTCACCGGACGCACGAAGATCTCGACACCGGGAATCTCGATCTTGTCGAGCTTCTCGCACAGTTTTTTGCCAATGTCGCTGGCGATGCGTCCCGCCCGGCGATCGGTGATCTTCCCGGAGGCGTCGACGGTGCAGAAGTTCCCCCGAATGGCGACGTCGTCGGGACCGAGGTCAAAGTCGATCCCGAGGGCTTCGAGCACCCCGCGGCCACTGCGGAACTCCCGCGGGTCGTAGCCGAACAGCCCGTGGTGCCCGGGACCGCTGCGGGGGGGGGTGCCCGGGCTCAGCGGCGTGCGCGGCGCCTGCTCGCGCCGGGTCGG
>JBKCTR010000485.1:0-16089 GCA_046318755.1 Planctomycetaceae bacterium | reverse complement strand
AGCCTGGGGAGGGGGCGCTGCTTCCCCCGCCGCCAGTGAGGCGAGGGCCACGCTGCCAAACCCGGCTCCACAGGCCTGCAGCAACCGGCGACGCGAAACAGCGGACAACCGGGGATCAACCTCGGAAAACAGCATGTGCTCACCCACGGTACAGGAACTCGGCGGAACCCAGCAGGGCTTGGATGTAACGGGCCCAGGCTTCGAGCCGGGGATCGGCCACTTGGGGATTCACGTTCTGGAAGTCGGTCTCCAGGCGATCGAGAATTTCCCAGGCCTCTTCAATTTCCTCGGGATGGGCCGGCCGGCTGAACAATTGCAGCGAGAGTTCGCGGATCCGGTCGGCATTGGTCCGGCTCTGATCAGCCAGCAGCGCCCGGGCCAACCGGCGCGACTCGGTCTGCACGAATCCCGAGTTCAGCAGAAACAGCGTCTGCAGCGGGACGTTTGTGGTGGTGCGGGCCCCCACCACCTGGTCGGGATCGGCGAAGTCGAACAGCGGCAGAATGTCGAGCGCGTTGAGCTGGCTGCCCCGCAGCACCGGCAGGTAGACCGCCCGCCGATGAAAGATTCCCTCGGGAACCTGGCTGTGATCCTCAATGAAAGGAATGGCGTTTTCGAACAGGTTTTCGACCGTCAATGGCAGGGTGGCTCCCCCAGGCTGCCGGTCAAGCGACCGGGTCGACTGCAGAATGGCGTCGCGGATCGCCTCGGCCTCCAGCCGGCGGGGATTCATCCGCCACAGCAGGCGGTTCCCCGGATCGGCCGCAAGGCCGGCGGCGTGCGATTGGCTGGCCTGCTGATACGCACGACTCAAGACCATCTCGCGAATGAGCGACTTGGCCGACCAGCCCGACTGGACCAGTCGCAGGGCCAGGTAATCGAGCAGCTCGGGATGCGAGGGGCGGTCTCCGCGAGAGCCGAAGTTGTCGACCGTCGGCACCAACCCCACGCCAAACAGATGATGCCACACCCGGTTGGCGAACACCCGGGGGGTCAGTGGGTTGTCGTTGCTGACCAACCAGTTGGCCAATTGCAGGCGGCCGCTCTGCTGGGGAGCCATGGGACCCGACGAAGGGACTGGCAGAATCTGCAAGACCCCTCGGGGAATGGCCGGTCCCAGCGCCCGGACATTGCCGCGCAGGTTCACCTGGGCATCGGCGGGCTCTTCGAGATCGCGGGCCGAGTAGACGCCGGCCAGCCGGGGCCGCAGCAGTTTCTGGTGGGCTTCGATCCGCCGGGTGCGGGCAATCCGCGACTCGAGCTCTTTCACCTGCTGTTCAAGTCGCCGCAGTTCCTGCTGCTGGGCCTCACTGAGGGGAGTTCCATTGGAGGCTGCTTGACCATCTGTCCCGGTCGCTGCAGCGGCTGCTGGGGTCTTCAATTCCTCGATGCGCTTCTTGAGCGCGGCCTGCTGTTCGCGTCCTGCCTGTTGCTGTTGGGCCAGGTCTGTGGTCAGACCTTCCCAGGCTTCGAGTTCGTCGGCCCAGTGGTCGCGGGCGGCGAGCGACGCCTCTTCAGAACGTTGGTGGCGATCCCAGTCGCCCGGTCCTTTCCGCAAAATCCCGGTGCTGCGGAAGATCCCCGCCAGGGCGTAGTAGTCGCGCGTGGGAATGGGATCGAACTTGTGGTCATGGCAGCGGGCACAGCCAATTGAGAGCCCCAGCAGCGACCGCCCCACCAGGTCGATCTGCAGGTCGACCATGTCCATCTGCATCTGCAGCTTGTCGAGCACCGAGAAATCCCACGGCCCCAAGACCAGGTACGCTGTGCCGGTGTGCTGCCGGAGCCGCTCGTCTTCCGATGAGGCGGGTAACAGGTCCCCGGCAATCTGCTCACGAACGAACTGGGCGATCGAGCGGTCGGCATTGAACGTCTCGATCACATAGTCGCGGTAGCGCCAAGCATCCCGGAGGGGGGTGCGGCGGCCGACCCCGGTGGTGTCGGCATAATAGGTGATGTCGAGCCAGTGCCGGCCCCAGCGTTCTCCAAATTCGGGCGAGGCGAGCAACTGTTCGACCAGCCGAGCATAGGCGTCGGGAGAAGAGTCGGCCTGCCAGGCCTCCAGTTCCTGCGGAGTGGGCAGCAACCCAGTCAGATCGACACGCAGGCGGCGCAGCAGGGTCAACCGGTCGGCCTCAGGAGAGGGACGCAACCCCTCTTTCTCCAGTCGAGACAAAAGCCAGCGGTCGATGGGACCGGTAGGCCAGCCGGTGTTCCAGACTGGGGGAAGCGGACTTGCGCGCAGGGGTTGGAACGCCCAGAAGGCCCGTTCCTGGTCGGAGAATTGGTACTCGAGACGGGGCGTGGCGGCGGTCTGTCCCGCTTCCGGCCAGTGGGCCCCCTCATCGATCCACTGTTTGAAGACAGCGATCTCGGCCGGGGTCAGACGATCTTTCCCCGGGGGCATTGCGAGGGCGGGGTCGGTGGCGGTGATTCGGCGGAAGAGTTCGCTCTGATCGGCCCGGCCCGGTACGAGTGTCGCCTCGCCCGACTCACCCCCTTTCAACACGCTGGCTTTCTGATCGAGCCGGAGGGCTCCCTGTTGCTTCTCTGGCCCATGGCAGCGCAGGCACTTCGCCTCGACCAGTGGGGCAATCGACTGCGAATAGAGGCTGGTCTTGGCCGCGGCGGCAGGTTCGTCGGGCATCGCTTTTCGCGACAACCCCAGGGCGCACATCGCGAGGCAGCACGCCAGGGCCACCCGCCTAGGCGACCAAAGTCCAGAGACTAAGCGGGGTGAGGACGCTGGGGGCATTCGAGGCGGGGGTGCAGGGAGCGAACCAGGCGAGCGGCACACAGGATTCTCGGTTGCCTGGCGGGGTGGGGTCAAGCGGCCCTTCCGGGGGGTGGGATCGTTCCGGTTGCGAGCAGATTGAGTTGGCCGGTCAGCCCGTTACACTGTTTGCGGGGAAAGCCGGTGTTTGCATGCTTTCACCCAACGGGGAACCTGATCCATCGGCCCCCCGCTGTCTTCCAGGCTGCCCCGGGGCAGAGAGTGACCATGTCGAAAACCACCCGGGAAACCAGTCCCGAAAACAACCGTCCGGTCTGTTCGAACCGCAAAGCCCGGCACAATTACGAAATCCTGGGGCAGTTGGAGTGCGGCATTGTCCTCCAGGGGAGCGAGGTCAAGAGCGTTCGGGCGGGCAAGGTCTCGCTCGACGAGGCGTACGCCCGCGTACGGGATGGCGAGCTGTGGCTGGTGAACTGCGATATTGCAGTGCTGCCCCAGGCCAGCCTGTTCAATCACGAGCCCCGCAATCCCCGCAAACTGCTGTTGCACAAGCGTGAGTTGCGGAAGTTTGCCGAGCAGGCCGATCACAAGGGTCTGACTCTCGTGCCTCTCTCGATGGACCTCAAGCAGGGGAAGATCAAGGTGGTGATCGCCATCGCGCGCGGCAAGAAACTGCACGACAAGCGTGAGACCCTCAAGAAAACCGAAGCGCAGCGGGAAATCCAACGGGCCATGCATCGCAAACGCTGACCGAGCCGCCCCTCAATTCCCCAGCCCCGGTGGGGATCGCGGCTGTTGCTTTCCCGGTGGGTCGAATCGGTCTGTCGCGGCCGTTGTCAGGCCCCGGTTTCGGGCCGATTACGGTTGCTCAATGCGCTGGGGGTTGCGTCGGCAATGCGGCGATACGGAATGTATGCGCCCATCGCGGTTCCTACAGCCAGCATCAGCCAACTGACCGGTTTGAGTTGGTGCAGATGGGCGAGGAAGTAGCCGAGACTGCCATCGGCTTTGAAGGGAAAGAACCGCCACTCGGTATAGATCCCCAGACACAGCGCCAGGACCCCACACGCAATGGCGACGGCCCGTGACCTGTTTCGGGGAATGCCCGCCCCCAGCCCCAGCAATCCACCGGGCAGCACCAGTCCATAGAACCCTTGGGACAACAACCAGGCGAACGCCAGGTAGCCGAGGGTCCCGCCCAACAGTCCGCAGCAGATCACCAGGTAGGCCGATTTCATCCACGGACTCCAGGTTGGGGAAGCATGGAATGGAACAACCATTTTTCAAGGGACGCAGCGGTCTTGGCGCAGCCACCTGCGGGGGCGTTGGCGGCCCGGCCAATCAGGCCAGGCCCAGCGCCGCCCGCTTCTCGGCCAGGAACGGCAGGTGATGTCCGATGTGGCCGGTGACCCGCTTGAGCAGCGTCTGCAGGGGAATGAGTCCGTCGCTGCTGTGGCGGCCGCAGCGCTGCCAGTCGGCCTCGTCCACGGTCTGCAAGATGCGCACCATCTGTCCCCGGACCGACTCGATCAGCCGCAGTTCTTCTTCGAGATCGCGCTGGTGATACGCCAGCTTCGCGGCAAACTGGTCGGGATCACCCGACATCATCAGGGGCTGCTCCTCGGCCAGAACGCGTTTCATGCGGTCGGCATAGATCGGTTCAAAGTCGGCGAGGTGACAGACCACCTCCAGCACGCTCCACTTGCCCGCGATGGGCCGGGCCCGCAGTTGTTCCGCTGAGAGGCCAGCGACCGCCTGCCGCAGTTGCCGCGGTCCCTCCGCATACGCCGCCAAGAGTTGTTGCTGATCCATGCCCAGACCCTGCTCCAGAGAAACCCGGAAACTCACTTCTGCATGATTGTCCCCCGCGCCGACCTGTTTCACAAGCTCTCCGTGATCCCGCACGCTGTGACTGTTTTCTCGAATCTCGCCTCTCTGGGCAGCCGGCCCCCCGGTTGCATTCGGATCGGGGTGACAGCACACTCACGGCTGGGAAAGCGTGTTCCCGCCCCGGTTTGTGGACGAGGTGTCGTGATGTTGCAACTGTTCTCGAAGTGCGCTGGGTTTCTGCTGGCACTGGGGTTGGGCTGTGGCGCTCTCGTGGCGGTTGGTGCCGAGCCTTCCCCCGACTTCGAGAAAGAGGTCGCCCCGATCCTCGTGAAACGCTGCCTGGAGTGCCACAACGCCCGGGATGCGAATGGTCAGTTGGTGCTGACGACGGCCGACCGACTGGCGCGAGGCGGAGACGGGGGCGAGGTGGTGCTGGCCGGCGATCCCGAAGCCAGCCCTTTGTGGCAGCGGGTGCACAGCGGCGAGATGCCTCCCCCGCGCCGGGGGCAGTCGCAGCAATTGCCCCCAGCCGAGCAAGAGGTCCTGAAGCGGTGGATTGCCGCGGGGGCGACGTGGCCGGCCGGCCGGACGCTCGATCTGTTCGAGGCCACGACCGACGTGCGGGGCGGGCGTGATTTCTGGTCGCTGCTCCCGGTCATGAAGCCGGAAGTTCCCCGCTCGGATCTGGCCCCCATCGACGCCTTCATTCGCGAGAAACTCGAACGGGCACAACTGGAGCCGGCCCCGGCTGCCGACCGGCGCACCCTGATCCGACGGGTGTTCAACGACCTGATCGGGCTACCCCCGACACATGCCGAGATCGAGGCCTTCGCCGCCGATGCCAGTCCGCGGGCGTACGAACACTTGGTGGATGAATTGCTGGCCCGCCCACAGTTTGGCGAGCGGTGGGCCCGCCATTGGCTGGACGTGGTGCGGTATGCCGAGACCTGCGGTTACGAACGGGACCAGGTGAAGCCATTCGCCTGGAAGTACCGCGACTGGGTGGTTCGGGCCTTCAACAGCGATCTCCCCTGGGACCGGTTCGTACTCGAGCAGTTGGCCGGCGATGAACTGCCCGACCGCACCCCCGACACGGTGGTGGCCACGGGATTTCTGCGGTTGGGAACCTGGAATGATGAACCGAATGATCCGCAAGAGTACAAGTACGAGCGACTGGAAGACCTGGTGCATGCCACCAGCAGCGCCTTCCTGGCGTACTCGGTGAAGTGCGCCCGGTGCCACGACCACAAATTCGATCCCATTTCGCAGGAAGACTACTACCGGTTCGCCAACGCGTTCTGGCCCGGGGCCATTGAGCCCCGGGACGGCAAACTGCTGGGAGGCCCGTCTGCGGAAGAATTGGGGACATCCGATGTGCTGGGTTGGACCGACGTGCGTCGGACTCCTCCTCCGTTGCACCTGTTCCGCAAAGGGGACCCCAAGCAGCCGTTGGGCGTGGTGGAACCGGGGCAACTCTCGATGGTGAGCGAGCTGGCGAATCTGTGGGAACCCGTGGACGAGCACACCCCCACAACGCGTCGCCGATGGCAGTTGGCCCGCTGGATTGTCGATCGGCGGAATCCGTTGACGGCCCGGGTGGTGGTGAACCGGCTGTGGCAGCACCATTTTGGTCATGGGCTGGTCACGTCGCCGAATGACTTTGGCTTCAATGGAGCCCGGCCAACCCATCCCGAGCTGCTCGACTGGCTGGCGGCCGACCTGGTCGAGGGGGGCTGGACCTTGAAGCGCATGCACCGGCAAATGGTGCTTTCGGAAACCTACCGGCAGGCCTCGGTGCATCCTCGCCAGCAGGAATACGCCGGGCGCGATGCGTCGAATTCGCTCTGGTGGCGGGCCGAGCGCCGCCGGCGGGATGCCGAGGGACTCCGGGACGCGATGCTGGCGGTGGAGGGGGCTCTCGATCTGACCGTGGGTGGCCCCAGCTTCAAGCCGACAATCGCCGCCGAGGCGCTCGAGGGACTGTCGCGCAAGGCGGGGGCGTGGCAGGCGTCTCCCAAAGGCGATCAGAACCGCCGCAGCCTGTACATCTTCACGCAGCGCAGCCTGTTGCCACCACTGATGACGGTGTTTGACTTTTCCGACACGACCTTGCCGTGCGCCCAGCGCGACGTGACCACGGTGGCCCCGCAGGCGCTGGCGCTCTTGAACAACGAGTTCGTGCATGACCGCAGCCAGGCGCTGGCCCGGCGCGTGACAGCGGCGGGAGGTGACCGGCCGGAGATGGTGCGGTTGGCCTGGCGTTTGACACTGGGTCGGGAGGCGACCGAGCGGGAGGTGGCGGCGGGTCTGGCTCACTGGAACCAGCAGGCGACGGCACTCGAACAGCGCGCCGCCGAGACCCCGCCGGAGGAACCGGCCACCGACCTGCCCATTCGCCCAGGGCTGACGCTGCATCTGCGGGCCGACCGTAGGGTGCAGACCACCCCGGAGGGGCTGGTGACCAATTGGGGAGACACGTCCGGGCAGGAACATCATGCCACCGCACCCGCGTTGGAGGCGGCCCCGCTGTGGAAGCCCGAGGGTCTGGGAGGACGGCCCGCGATCCAGTTCGCCGGGGAACGTCAGTTCTTCCACCTGGCGGGGCGGGTGGTCTCGGGAGGAGAGACCACAATCTTCGCTGTAGCCACCGATCGTGGGGCGGAGACCCATCGGGAGATTCTCTCGAACTGGAATGGGGCCGCAGGCAACTCGACCACCTCACTGTTCGTCGGAACGACCGGGAAGGGGCGGGTACGGGTGAGTGATGACTTCGCGACAGCCGGGGAGGTGCAGGAACCGACCCAACCATTCGTACTGACCGTCTCGCTGGGAAGCCTCGGGGTGGGGGTCTGGCAGAACGGTCGAGAGCTGGAACGGCGGTCAACGAACGTGTCGCCACGCAACCTCGGGACTGCCTGGGTGGTGGGGCAGCAAGGGAACATCCAGGGGGAATATTGGAAGGGGGAGTTGGCCGAGTTGATTGTGTTCGCTCGGGAGTTGACAACGGCTGAGCGCGAGACAGTTGGGAACTACCTGATGTCGCGGTACGATCTGACGTCCCGCGAACCGGCCCCGTTGCCGGTGGATCTGGGTCTGGCTTCGCTGTGCCACGTCCTCCTGAACACCAACGAGTTTCTGTACGTGGATTGAAGTGCAGGAATTGAGGTGTGGGGACAGGCCTCGATTGGGAGCTGGGCCACATGTTGGGAGTGGTTCACTGTTTGGGACTGGTCCAGAGTTTGCGGCCGGGCGGCCGAATAAGTGACCGCAGGCCAACCCCTGAAGCCCAGAGTGAGGTGCGGACGGAACAGAGTGGCAGAACGGGTTTGAACGACAAGGGGGTGAGGTGGAGGACAGGGGCGGTGTTCAACACGAGGGCGTGTCTTTGGTCCTGTCCCCCGTGTCACTGTGGGCCAAGGCTGTCGGTTGGCTCAGCGGCCATCTCTGCCCTGAAGGCGCTGGAAATCACAGTCTGCGGTTCTTGTGGGGGGGGAATGATCCCCGTGAATCTGGAACTCGTCAGGAGAACACATGCAGGGCTTCATCTTCAGGGATTTTCTGGAATTCGCCAACAAGCGGTGGGGCAACTCCGTGGTGGAGCAGTCGCTCGCTCATTGCGAGCTGGATTCGCGGGGGATGTACTCGACTCGCCAGAAGTACGACCCTCGGGAATTGATTTTGCTGGTCAAGGAGCTGGAGCGGCAGACGGGTCACTCATCGTCCGAACTGCTGCAGTCGTATGGGCAGTGGCTGTTCAAGACGCTGGTCAACCTGCCGCTTCCCATGCGGCCGTTCGATGATTCGTTTGGCTTCCTGGAGGGGGTCGAGGAGGGATTTCACAAAGAGATCCGCGAGCTCTTTCCGCAGGCCAGTCTGCCCCGGCTGCATTGCGAACGGCCGGGGCCGCACCAACTGATACTCGACTACCAGTCTCCCCTCGGGTTGGCCGATCTGGCCTCGGGCCTGCTGAAGGGCTGCGTCGATCATTTCCAGGAGACGGTCGAGATTCGCCGGGAGTCGCTCGCGCCCGGGGGGACTCATGTCCGCTTCCATCTGCAGCGTTCCTGAGCGGTGGTGGAGGCGTCCCTCATTTACCCTGCGACTCCTGTGACTTAGACTACGTCGCAACCCTTCCATCCCTTGAGACCAGCCATGTCGCGGGAAGCGATTTTCGAAGCTAGCCTCGCTTTCTTCCTCGGCCCCATCCAGTCGTTCCTGGAAGATCCAACCGTCACCGAGGTGATGGTGAATGGTTGCGACGCCATCTATGTCGAACGGCAGGGGCGGCTGCACCGCACCGAGGCCCGCTTCGACAGCGAAGATTCGTTGTTGACCGCCGTGCACAACGTGGCACAGTACGTTGGTCGCGAGATCGATGAAGACCGGCCCGTGCTCGACGCCCGGCTGCCCGATGGGTCGCGCGTGCACGCCGTCATCCCTCCCAGCGCCCGGCAGGGCACCTACCTCACCATCCGCAAGTTTTCGCGGGAGGTGTTCGAACTCGACCACCTGGTGCGGCTGGGAAGTCTCTCGGCACCCGCCCGCGAGTTTCTCGAGATCTGCGTGCGGTTGCACAAGAATCTGGTGGTGGCGGGGGGGACCGGCACTGGCAAGACCAGTCTGCTCAACGCCCTCTCGACCGCCATCCCGGCCGAGGAGCGCATCGTGGTGATCGAAGACAGCTCCGAGCTGCGACTGCAGCAGCCCCACACGCTGTATCTGGAATCGCAGCAAGCCGACTCGCGCGGGCGGGGGGGGCTCTCGATCCGTGATCTGTTTCGGGCCTCGTTGCGGATGCGCCCCGACCGCATCGTGGTGGGGGAGGTGCGGGGGGGAGAGGCGCTCGACATGATCCAATCGATGATCAGCGGTCACTCGGGCAGCATGACCACCGTGCATGCCAGCAATCCGCGGGATGCCCTGGTGCGGCTGGAAACCCTCTCGCTGATGTCGGATGTCGAGATTCCGGTGTATGTGGCCCGCGCGCAGGTCGCCTCGGCCATCCATCTGATCGTGCAGTTGACCCGGCTGGCGGAGGATGGTTCGCGGCGGATCAGCCGCATTACCGAGGCCCATGGGCTCGAGCAGGACCGCTACCAGTTCCGCGACCTGTTCGTCCTGCAGTTGCGGGGGCGGGACCAGCGGGGCCGGCTGGTGGGCGAGCTCGAGCCGACTGGTCTGGCCCCCACCTTCGCCTCGGAAGCCGCCGAGCAGGGCCTGCTCGACCGCATTCGCCTGACCCGCGAACTGTGGACTTGACCTGATGTCCAGCTTCTCTCTGCCCCCCTGCTTCTGGAGTGCACGCCGCCATGTCCAGCCCCACCCGGCGCTTTCCCACCGGCCTGATGAGCACCTGCTGTGTTCCCTGGACGGCCGAGTATCGGCTGGATGAAACGGCGTTCCGCGCCAGCATCCGATCGGCCCTGGGGGGAACACCGCACCTGTACGTGTTTGGGACGGCTGGTGAGGGGTACGCGGTCACTACGGCCCAGTACCGCCAGATCGTCGAGGTGTTCGCCGACGAGATGCGGCGCGGTGGGGCTGAGCCGATGGTGGGGGTGATCGACCTGTCGCTGGGGACCATCCTGGAGCGCATTCAACAGGCCCGCGAGCTGGGGGTGCGGTTGTTCCAGATCTCGCTGCCCAGTTGGGGGGCGGTGAGCACGGATGAGCTGTACCGGTTCTTCGACGCGGTCTGTGGGGGATTTCCCGACTGCCGGTTTCTGCACTACAACCTGCCCCGCACCAAGCGGCTGGTGACGGGACGCGAATATGGCGAACTGGCCCGGCGACATGCCAACCTGGTGGCCACCAAGAATTGCGGCGATTCGCTGTCGCACATCCAGAGTCTGATCGAAGACGCCCCCGAGCTGACGCACTTCCTGTCGGAGAACGGGTATGTCTATGGATCGCTGTGGGGCGAATGTGGAATTCTCGTCTCGTTCATCATGAACTGGCCCCGGCTGCGTGAATTGTACGAGGCGGGACGGCGGCGGGATGTGGACCGGCTGGTGGCCATCCAGAGGGAGATCCGCGTGGTCATCCAGACGCTGTTCGAGACCGTGCCCGACAATCGCATCGACGGCAGCTACGACAAACTGTTTGAGAAGATGTACCACCCCGAGTTTCCCCTGCGGTTGCTCCCCCCTTATCTCGGGTCGAGCGATGAGGAATTCCACACGTTTGTGAACCTGCTGCGACGCCGACTGCCCGAGTGGATTCCCCCATTGCAGCCAACTCTCTAAGCGGGATTTGGGCTGAGCGGGCTCTGGTCGCAGTGGTGAGCGCCGGGGGGCTGCCGGGGGCTTCGCCGGGGAGAATGGAAGGGGAGAATCGCTGGCTGCCCCGCGACCGGTTAGAATCAAGGGATTGGTCTGCCCCGATGTCCCTGTTCGATTCCGGCCCCGCCATGCCTCCCCGTGTCCGTCGCCGTCGACCTGCATTCACTCTGATTGAACTGCTGGTGGTGTTGGCCATCATCGGAATTTTGCTGGCGTTGCTCTTGCCGGCGGTGCAGATGGCCCGGGAGTCGGCCCGCAAGACGCAGTGCCAAAACAACCTGCGGCAGATTGGCCTGGCCCTGCACAATTACCATGACTCTCACACGTGTTATCCGGCTGGTTGGATTGGTGTCGACGTTTCCTCGGGAACGCTGAACCAGGCCGGGCTGAATGGCTGGGCCTGGGGCTCGAAGCTGCTTCCGCAGTTGGACCAGGGGCCGCTTTACAACCAGATCAAATTTGGCCTCGCGATGACCGACCCGGGGAATGCCGAGATACGGCTGCATCCCCTGCCAGTGTTCCGCTGTCCTTCGGACACCGCCGGACCCCGTTGGACCATCAAGACGGACGATGGCACGGTTCTGACCGACCTGTCGACCGCCAATTATGTTGGTTCGTTTGGCACCGAAAGCATCGATGCCTGTGAAACGCTGGCTCCCGGACGACCGTGTCTGGGGGATGGGGTGTTTTACCAGAACTCGGCCATTCGGAACGCGAACATTGTGGATGGGTTGTCTGCGACGGCATTTGTGGGGGAGCGCAAGAGTCTCGATGCGGACGAATGGTATTCCACGTGGACGGGCTATGTGCCCCGGGCCGAGGAGGCGGCGGTTCGCTTTCTGGGAACGGCCGATCATCCCCCCAACCATGCCGCCAAGCACTTCGACGACTTCAGCAGCCATCACTCCGGCGGAGCTTTTCTGCTGCTGGGCGATGGCGGAGTGCGCTTCGTCAACACCAACATCGATATCGAGATCTTCCACGCCCTGGGAACCCGCGACAACAAAGATTCGATCAAGGATTTTCAATAACCGGCGATGTGCCGGGCTGAGTTCGCGCTGTCATCCCTGCCGGACGAATGAACCCCGGTGGTTGGCGTGCGGATCGCACGGGGCTAATTCGAAAAGAGTTCGCAGGCCCGAGAGGCGAAGACAAGGCCCACGACGGTGAGCGAGCCCAGACAGGCCACCAGCACCGCGGCCGTACCAATCGAGAGGGCCCGGGTGCTCTCTTCGCCCGCGGCTGGCCCCAGTCCGCGCACCAGCAGCTTGAGCGCCTGCTGGAACATCTCGGCCGAGAGCACCACCGTGAGGGCGACGGTAATCGCCACCCACTGCCACAGTTGCAGTCCAAAGATCAGGCCGGCCACCAGCACGATGCTGATGCCGAAAAAGTGGACGAAGAACACACTGTCGGCACGAAGCCCCCAGGCGAGTCCCCGTTCCGCCTGCACCAGCCTCTGACGCCAGGCGGGGCGCCGCGAGGCCGAATCGACTGGATGAACAACGTCTTGAGCAGCGATTGACATGGGTCAATCCCTCGCGAGGTCTCAGCGGGAATAGGGGGGAACCAGCGAACCGAGTTGGGTGCCATTGCCGGCCGCCCCGTACTTGCCCACGAACGGGGCGAACCGGGGCTCGATCGACAGCCCGACGCCGTAATTGTCCTTGGTGGGATCGATTGACAGCCCGAGGTGCACCAGGAAGTCGGCCCCGATGCGGCTGATGGTGAGCGACTGCCCCCGGCTTTCCCCCTCGGCAATATCCCATGCCGCACTGAGGGTGGAGATCCACTTCTGGCTCATCAGGTAGCTGTAGCTGGCGGTGACGATCTGGCTGTCGAGCGGCCCTCCCTGGATGGCCCGGTAACCGAGGTAGACGCTGCCCCGGGCGCTGCGCTGGCTCATGATGCCAATGTTGTACAGTGTCTCCGGATTGTCGAACGTGTCGAACAGCGTTCCGGCGGTAATGGTGGTCCGATCGCTGATAAACCAGTTGTAGCGAGCTGTCCAGAGGCCCAGGGGTTCGCCGTAGTTGTCGCGGTCGGCGTCGGGGAACACGCTGGTTTCCAGGTCGAGGCTCATCCAGTCGCGGATGCGCGGTGCGTTGGGGGGCCCCGACTTGGTCTGCAGGCGGTGCCGCCAGCCCAGCCGCACGGCATGCATGTCGTCGACCAGTTCGTGGTAGGGGGCCGTCACGCTGTTGGCCGCCCCCGAGCGGATCGCGAAGTTCCGCGCATTGAATTGCGGGGGAATGTTGTAGTTGAACGTGTTGCGGTACAACCGGCGGCGGAACTGCTCCTGCGAGTTGTCGTCAAACTCGTTGAACTGAACGATGTCGTTGATGCTGGTGGTGCTCTCGGCATACGACCAGTCGGCGTCGAAGGTCATCTTGTGCGACAGACCGTTCAGCGCGAACAGGTCGTTCTGGTAGTCCGACCAGACCTTCCAGAACTCAATGCTGCTACGGACCCCCAGAACACCATACAAGCGGTCCACGGGACTCGAGTCGAAGCCGGCGGTCCAGTAGTCGGCCTCTCCCTGCACATACGGCACGATGTTGAAAGGCCCGAGCCAGAATGGGGCGGCCAGTTCGTGTTTGGTCATGAAGACCCCGGCCTCGGCGTCGGCCTCCCAGGGAAGCACACTGTAGTAGTCGTTGGGATCGGTCGCGGGATCGGCGATCCGCTGGATGCCAAACCCCGCCGACGTGTGGCTGGTCCACGTGATGGGCGTGCCGAACAGCGGCTCACCGATCACGAACAGGTCTCCCCGCGGCAGCCACTGCGTGTTGTTGTAGTAGTTATAAAGCTGGGGGCGCAGCCAGGCCGACCACGACCAGTTCTGCTGCGTCTGCCGCAGGAAGAGCTGGGTCTCGTAGTCTTCGCCAGTGTCGTAGTCGCGCTCGCGGTATTGCTCGAGGAAGTTCCGGTCGCTGACGAACGCGAAACTCGACAGCAGGGTCATGTCGTACGGCAGGTCCCACCGATCACGCAGCGAAAGCCCCCCGCGCCATTCCTGCTTGGGCTCCAGTTTCAGCCGGTCGCGACCCAGGTTGTCCATCCCAGTGTCGTAGATCGTGGTCCCCCACAACTCACCCCGGTAGGCCCCGGGTTCTCCCCAGCGCTCGGTCCCCCGGTAGGTGAAGTCGGTCCCCAGCATCGGACCCCGTTCACTCAGGTAGTCGACTTCGATGTCCCAGCGGTAGCCGGGCGGACGGTCGAGCCCAAACAACTTGAACGCATCCCAGACCGTGTACAACTGGAACCCGAAGATGCCATCGTACTGGGTGCTGACGTTGCGCAGAGGGATGTTGGGATCCTCGGCTGGGGCGCTGATCTGGGGGGCATAGAACACCGGCAATCCCTCGATCTCGAAGGTGGTATCGACGGCGGTGGCCCAGAGGGTCTCGTCGGCCTCGTATTGACCCGTAGCCGGATTGAACCGCACTGGGTTCTCTCCATACCAGCCGACGTTGCGGGGCTCGATATAGATCTCTCCCGCGCGGGCCGCGTAGCCCGGCCGGGCGAAGTCGCTGGTGGTGATCGCCGCGTTCGACGCCTGATAGGTGTTGGGGGCCAGTTGCCGCAACTGGGAAGCCAAGACCCGCACCTTGGCGGGAAACCCCTCGATCTGGGTCTTGAGCTCGGCGTTGTAGAGCAGGGCCCGCTGTTCGCGGACATCGTAGAAGGCCTGGGCTGCACGCAGCACGTTGCCTCCCTGCCGGATCACGATGTTCCCCTCGAGATAGACCTGCAGGGGGAGATCGGCCGACTGGTCGGCACTGCCGCTGAAGTTTTGCGAACTGACCGGGTCGGTCCAGACGACGATGCGGTCGGCCGAGAGGTCGAGCGTGTCGACCTTCTGGCCCCCCACCGTCTGGCCCAGGCCCTCCACCACCAGGTTCACTCCCCCACTGAAGACCAGCACCTGCTCGGGAGGGGTCGAGTCGGGAGAGGGGAAGGTCTCGAAATTCCAGTTGCCGCCGGTGCGTGAGAAGACGCTGAACCGCCGACTGGGGCCTTGGGGAGCGGGCAATTGCACGGCCCGGAACTGGGGAATGGGCTCTTCCGGTCCAGGAGGGAGACCCTCTTCGCCATCGGGACCGGGAGGAACGAGTCCCTCCGGCGTCTCGCGTTGGCGGACCGCGCGGGCGGGGACTCGTCGGATGCCCCCCCGTTCCTCCAGCGCCCGCGCATACAGCGGATCGTCGGGGGCGGGAGTATCGTTGGCGGGACGCTTGGCGTGCAACAGCACCCCCGATTCGGCAGGCAGCGTCAACAGCAGACGGTGCCGGCTGGCGGTCGAGCCCGGCCGTTCGATCTTCACGTTCTCTTCGAGATAGACCGTCACCTCGTCGCGCTGATCGGCACGGGTCCAGACCACGGCACGATCGGCGCGGTAGCGGGTCTCTCCCTGCTGAATCGAGCAGTGCCCGTGCAGCAGGTTCACCCGGGTGTCACCCTCCAGCCAATTGCGTGAGAAGTCGGCCGAGATCGTCAGGGGATCGCGCGAACTGTCCGAAGAGTCGGACTGCGCGCAGACCACCCATGGCGACAGCCAGGCCAGCAGCCACATGAGGGGCAGCCAAGCGGCGCGCAGAGTGATTGACAATGGAGGGGGGTTCAAGCCCGGCACAGGGGCATCCGTGCGGCCAGGGGAAGTGGATGGGAGGAGAGGGTTGCGAAGATCGGCCAGAACGGCCATTCGCAGGCAGGAGCGTCACCCGGGAGGGTTTCGCCAAGGGAAGGGACACTTTGGGAGAGGGCTTATAACCCGATCCTCGAAATCGGTCAATTCGAATCGCAGACGAATTTCCTGGGAGTCCCCCAGAGCCGAGTTTTGGGACCACGGTCAGGCCACAGAACGGGCCCTTCGGCCGCGAGAAGATCGTGTGCCGCACGGTGGGCCCAGCGCGGAATGATCATCGAGTGGGGATCGAGGCCGGCGGCGCAGAGTACCTCCAGACCTCTCAAAGGGTCTTGCCGGGCGCGCCACGCCGCGCAGCAACCGGGGGGTTTCCAAAGACCCTTGGCATCCCGCGCCGAGCCGGAATCGTCCCGTAGGCGCGTGGCGCGACGGGAGATGGATGTGGGGAACGTTTCTGTGCCGCCAGAGCCCGCGGGCCTAACCGAGGGTGTACACAAACGGCGAGAGTCCCAGGGCGTTGAGGACCAACAGGGCGGCGACCAGGAAGAGCACGATCAGAATCGGCGTCATCCACCACTTCCCGTTGTAGCGCAGGA
>JBKCTR010000484.1:0-3518 GCA_046318755.1 Planctomycetaceae bacterium | reverse complement strand
CATCGGTCCGGGCAAGATCGAATAAAACCGGTCGAGGTAGGTGGTCTGGCGGTAACAGGCCAGTCGCAAGGCGGCGAGCAGCTCAACGGTGACGGTGGCCGGATCGCCCGGCTCGAGCACGACCTGCAGCGTCGTGTGGGGATTGTCGGCCAGCAGGGTCTCAACGAGGCGGCCGGCGCGGGCTGTGTGGCGGGCCAGATCGTGGCCGGCCAACCACAGGGTGAAGGCCTGCGTGCGCTGGGGGGCGGGAGGAAGTTGATTCAGCTCGTGGTCGAGATCGATCCGCTGCGAGGCGAACACGCCGGGAAAGATCTCCCGCGCGGGCTGCGTCGGCAGGACGACCTCGGGCAGGGGGTCGAACTCGGTTTCAAACAAATCCTGCGCCTCGTCCATCAGCAGGTAGAGGTCGGTCAGTTCCAGGGTGGGTGTGCGCAGCACGTAGTAGGGGGGCCGAGGCTGGAATTCGAGACCCAGGCTCGCCGCCTCCTGGCGGAAGGCGGTGCCTGGCAGAATCGCGAGATTGAAAACCTGTACCTCGTCGAACAGTTGGCTGTCGCTCAGCCACTGCAGGCTGCGTCGGACTGAGGCGACGGTGTCTCCGGGCAGCCCGATGATCAGGTCGACCTTCACGCCGATCCCCACTTCCCGCAGCGCCCGCACACCCCGCTCGAACGCCTTGAGGTTGTTCTTGCGGTCCATCAGGTCCTGGGCCAGAGGATCAATCGACTGCAGCCCAATCTCGACCTGTGTGAAGTGGGCCGCCCGCAGCAGTTCCGCAGTGCGGGGGGTGATTCCCTCGGCCCGCAGTTCGCCGAAGTATTCGAATTGCTGGTGGGGATTGCACTCGGCCAACAACTGCAGAAACGACTCGAAATCGCGGCGTTGATTGAGGGTGGGATCAAGCAGCACCACCTCGCGCGCCCCGCGCTGGCGGGCATGGTCGAGATTGGCGACGAGCTTGTCTCGCGAGAGGAAGTACAGGTCGTCGTAGCTCTTGGGGTAATAGCAGAACTTGCATTTGAAGATGCAGCCCCGCAGCGTCTCGAGCAGCAGCAGGCGTTCGTCGGCCGCGTCGAGCAGTCCCGCCAGATACGGTGAGGAAATCTCATTCAGATGGGGCAACGGTTGGCGGAAGGGAGGGATGGCGCCCAGAGCCACTGGCTCGGCCGACCAGACCCCGGCCCGCGTCCGGTCGAGGGCGGGGGAGACGTAGAGACCGGGGATGGTCGTGGTGGGAACGTCGGCCTCGGCCAGGGCCTGCAGCAGTTCGCAGAAGGTTTGTTCTCCCTCGCCAATCGCGGCGAAGTCGACCTCGGGACTCTGCAGCACCCACAGATTGTCGGCCGTGATCTCCGGCCCCCCCAGCAGCATCCGCACCTCGGGACGGGCCTGCTTGACCCGCCGGGCGATGTCGAGCGAACGTTCGACATTCCAGAGGTAACAGGTCCACCCGACAAGCCACGGCTGTCGTTTGAGAATCTCAGCCGCCAATCCCTGGTCGCTCAACTGGTTGGCCAGGGGAGCGGGCAGGATCTCGATCTCGTACTGCGATTCGAGACCCCGCTGACGGGCGAGCAGTTGCAGATACCCGGCCGCGAGGGGCACGTTCCCCACGGCGGGCTCCTGACCCGGTTGGGGAATGGGAAGCTGGATCAGCAGGATGCGGCGAGGGGCAGACACAGTGGCAGTTCTCGGACGAGGGCCCCGGCTCCCAACCGTTGGGGGCCGCGCTCGCTCTCGGAGCCCGATTCTAACTCCATCGGCCACCCGGAGAGAGTCCGGCTGATTCAAGCCGACGCGATTTGGTCGACAGATTGCGGCCACAATGATCACGACGACCAACACGGGGACATCCCGTGGGGGACCTCAGGCACCACGCACCGCGGGAATCCGTTCCTCCCCACGGCGGACGCTCCAAAAGGTCAGGCCCTGGATCTGGTGCGGTGCCGGGGTCCCGAGGAACAGACTGGCCCCCAGGGCGGTCACCAGCGTGGTCAACCACGAGAAGGGGATGATCCAGAAAGGAGACACGGGCAATCCCAGTACGCTGTCTCCCGCCCCCAGCCCGCGGGTCAACAGGGCATCGAGGGGTTGCCAGAACCCCAGACCCAAGCCCACGACGGCCCCCGCCAGAGCACCTACCAGCACCGAGGCCTGGTTCACCCGGGGGGCCAGAAAGCCCAGCATGAAGACCGCTCCCAGCGGGCCCAACACGGCATTGAAGCTCTGTAGTTGCAGCTCCATGATGCTCGACAGCCGGCCGAACTCGGCGGCGGCCACGGCAATCAGCGTCACCCCGGCGCCGATCAAGAGGGTCAGGATTTGTGCCCAGCGCAGCTCGCGCGTTTCGTCCCAGGCGGTCTGACGGTGTTCCCGGATCAGGTCGACCATCACCACCGTGCAGGTCGAATTGATCCCCGAGTCGATGCTCGACTGCGCCACGGCAAACACCCCCGCCACCACCAACCCGCAGATCCCCATCGGCAGCCCGTGGGCGATGAACCAGGGAAAGACCTTGTCGGCAAAGGTGTTCTTTCCGGCGATGTTCTCGGGGTGTTCCAGCATGGCGAGCATCGCGTCGGACATTTCGGAGGGGAGTTCGCCCGTGTTGCGCTGGTAATAGGCCAGCAGGGCCAAGCCCACCAGCGACAGCAGGATCGACATCGTGGCATCGCAGGCGAAATTCACCGCTGCGGTCCGGCGGGCCGAACGGGCCGAGTCGGTGCAGAAATAGCGTTGCAGGGCCACCTGGTCGGAGGCATGTGTGCAGACATGCCACAGCAGTCCATTCAGCACCACCACCACGATGGTGGTCCGGGTGCGGGGATCGAAGCTGAACAGCGGCGGTAACTGGTGCGACATGGTGGTCGCCTCGTGCAGCCAGGCACTGGGCCCGGTGCCGGTTTTCAGCATCACGATCAGCAGGGTGATCACCGCCCCCAACAACAGCACCACAAACTGGATCACGTCGGTCCAGATGACCGCCTTGATGCCTCCCAGCGTGGTGTAGATGGTGGCGGTCACCCCGGTGGCGACGAGCACAAACAGCCGCCAGCTTTCGGCCGTGTGGAACTGCACGAGACCCCCGGTGAGGGTGGCGAACGCGGCGGGGGCGGTGTCGGCGGTCATCTCGGCGACCGCCGTTCCCGCCGAGTAGATGATCAGTCCCAGCCAGACGAACCGCATGTACAGAAACAGAATCACCGCCCAGAAGCGAATGGTGCCGCCAAACCGCAATTCGAGATACTCGTAGGCGCTGGTGAGCCGCAGCTTCATGAAGAACGGCACCCAGACCCAGCCGATGATCAGGAAGGCGAACGGCAGGGAGATGAACTGCAGCAGCATGCCAATCCCCTGGCCGAAGATTTCGCCAGGAACTCCCAGGTAGGTCAAGGTCGACATCATGGTGGCGACCAGGCTGAGCCCGGTGGCCCACCAGGGCATGGACCGGCCGCCGACGAAGAAGTCCTCGGTCGATTCCTGCACCCGCGAGCAGCGCCAGCCGATGTAGATCATCA
>JBKCTR010000483.1:0-2494 GCA_046318755.1 Planctomycetaceae bacterium | reverse complement strand
CCTGGTGCCGGAAGACGCCCCCGGGGTCGCCCGGCGGGCCGAGAGGCGGGGGCTGACCAGGCCCGCGCGGGGTCAGCCCACGCCGGGGCGGATGCTGCTGACCGACCGCGCTCCCTGGTGTTATGGGACCACCCATGCTCTGGAGATTCTGCAGACGCACTTTGGCGTGCGCAGCCTCGAGGGGTTTGGCTGGGATCGGGTCGACACCCCCGCGCTGGTGGCGGCCGGGGTGCTGCTGGAATATGTGCAGGAGACGCAGAAGAGCGCGCTGCCGCACATCGAACGGCTGGAACCGTTCCGACCGGGGGCGACGCTGCTGATCGATGAGGCCACGCGCCGGTCATTGGAACTGACCCGCACGCTGCGGGATGGGGCACGGGCCGGGTCGCTGCTGTTCGCGATTGATGAAACGCAGACAGCGATGGGGGCCCGCCTGCTGGCTGAGTGGCTGTCGAACCCCCTGACCGACCGGGCCGCACTCGAAACCCGGCTCGACGCGGTGCAGGAACTGCATGGGCAGGCAGGCTTCATGCGGGAACTGCGCGAAATGCTGGCGGGGATGTACGATCTGGCCCGCCTGACCGCCCGCGTGGCGACCGGCCGCTCGAGCCCGCGCGACCTGCGATGTCTGGCGAACACCTTGGCCCTGTTGCCGGCGCTGCAAGACCGTCTGCAGGGATGCCAGAGTTCCGGGCTGCGGGCCCTGCGCGAGCGCCTCGATCCGTGCGAGGACGTGCGTGAACCCATCGAGGCGGCGCTGGTCGACGATCCCCCGGCCAACCTGCTCGATGGCGGATTGATCCGCACCGGGTTCCATCCGCTGCTCGATGAACTGCGCGACCTGGCGCGGGGGGGGAAAGAGTGGATCGCCCGCTACCAGGCCGAGGAAATCGAGCGGACCGGCATCGCCAGCCTGAAGGTGGGTTTCAACAAGGTCTTCGGGTATTACCTCGAGATCACCGCGGCCCAGGCGGCGAAGACCCCCATTCCGGCCGACTACATCCGCAAGCAGACGCTGAAGAACCAGGAACGGTTCATCACCCCGCAACTGAAAGAGCACGAAGAGAAGGTGCTGCGGTCGGAAGAGCGGTCAAAGAGCCTCGAACAGGAGTTGTTCGCCACGTTGCGGCAGGGGGTGGCCGCACAGGGAGCCCGCCTCAAACAGACGGCCGAGGCGCTGGCCGAACTGGATGTGCTGGCCGGCCTGGCGACGCTGGCTCTGCAGCGCAATTACTGCCGCCCCGACCTGACCGATGAGCCGGTGCTGGAGATCCGCGAAGGACGTCACCCGGTGCTCGACAAGCTGCAGCCCTCGGGGCAGTTTGTGCCGAACGACACCCTCCTGGGTGGCCCCCATGGCCGCATCGAGATCATCACCGGCCCCAACATGGCGGGGAAGAGCACGTACATCCGGCAGACGGCGCTTTTGACCATTCTGGCGCAGATCGGGTCGTTCGTGCCCGCCCAGGCGGCCCGCATCGGGCTGGCCGACCGCATCTTCGCCCGCGTGGGGGCGAGCGACGAACTGGGGCGCGGGCAAAGCACCTTCATGGTGGAGATGACCGAGACCGCCCGCATCCTGCACGGGGCGACCCCCCGCAGTCTGGTGGTGCTGGACGAGATTGGCCGCGGGACCAGCACCTACGACGGCATCTCGCTCGCCTGGGCGGTGACCGAGTACCTGCACGACTCGGCCCAAAGCCGGACGCTGTTCGCGACGCACTACCACGAACTGACCGAGTTGTCGGAATCACTGGCCGAGGTGCGAAACTGGAATGTGGCCGTACGCGAGCAGGGAGATGGGGTGGCGTTCCTGCACAAGATCGTCCCTGGGGCGGCCAACAAGAGCTACGGGATTCACGTCGCCCGGCTGGCGGGAATTCCCGGGCGGGTGATCGACCGGGCCCGCGTGATTTTGAACACGCTGGAGGCCGAGCATCATGATGCCGCGGGGAAACCCAACGTTCCCCCCCGCTAACCCCCTCCCCCCCCCCGTCGGGAACGCCAACTGCAGCTCTTCAAGGTGGTGGAACACCCCGTGCTCGAGACGCTGCGGGGGATCGATCCCAAACAGCTCACTCCCGAGGCGGCTCTGCAGCAGTTGGCCGCCATCTGCCGCGAATTGAAGGACAATCCGTAGTCCACGCTGCGGCGGGGGGAGCCGCTGTGTAAAAGCGAGAACGCCGACGGACTGGACGAATCGGCAATCCGATGCCCCGCAAGAATGCGGACCCGCACCGGCACCGGGCCGATCAGGGGGGGTCGTACCCCCCGGGATGAAACGGATGGCAGCGGGCGATGCGCTTCAGGCCGCGCCAGGCTCCCCGGCAGGCACCGTCCTGCTGGACACAGGCGATGAAGTAGTGACTGCAGGTCGGTTGAAACCGGCAACTGCGGCCGATGAGTGGACTGAGAGTGAATTGATACACCCGCACGAGGCCAATCAAGACACTGGCCGGCAGTTGGCGCAGCCACACGGTCCAACCCGGTGGCG
>JBKCTR010000482.1:0-3246 GCA_046318755.1 Planctomycetaceae bacterium | reverse complement strand
GGGGGGGTGAGTCTGGCCGGCCCCCCACCGCCGAGGGCCCGCCGGGGCGCGACCCCCCCCCCCCCGGCTTCTCGCTGTGGCTGGCGGGCGGGGGGGTGACGGGGGGTTACGTGCATGGTTCGACCGACGAGATTGGTTTCACGGCGGTCGACAAGAAGGTGCATGTGCACGACCTGCACGCCACGATTCTGCACTTGTTGGGCATGGATCACACCAAGCTGACGTTCCGGTACAGCGGCCGCGACTTCCGCCTGACCGACGTCTCGGGAACCGTGGTGACCGACCTGATCGCGTAGGCCCAGATTGAGAAGTGCCCCCCCGATGTGTCGGAGCGGGCCGGCATCGTACCGACACTCTTGCGACCCTGGAGAGACGGCCATGCTCTATCGTCGGGATGCTCTGTTGCGTCTGGGACGGATTGGACTGGGAGCGGTCACCCTGCCGCAGTTGCTCCGCAGCGAGGCGCAGCGCCGCACATTGGGGATCGAAGCCACAGCGCTCGGCCCCCAGGCGATCCGCAACCAGACGGGGGGCCGGGCCAAGTCGTGCATCCTCATCTACCTCTGGGGCGGTCCCCCCCAGCAGGACATGTGGGACATGAAGCCCGAGGCGCCGGAGGGAATCCGCAGCCAGTTCCAGTCGATTCCCACAGTCGTGCCGGGGATTGACGTGTGCGAGCACATGCCGCTGTTCGCCCGGCACACCGACAAGGTCGCCCTCGTGCGATCGGTCACCCATCCCAGCAACAACCACGAGCCCAGCGTCTATCGCACGCTGACCGGCCGGATCAACGAGACGCTGGCGGTGCCGCGGAATCAGCGCAATCGGAACGACTTCCCCAATTTGGGCTCGGTGGTTTCGTCGTTTACTCCGCCGGGGGTGATGCCTGCCGCGGTGACCATTCCCCGTCCCATCGGGCACGACGGGGTCACGTACAGCGGCACGCACGCCGGGTTTTTGGGAGGCCGGCACGACCCGATGGAAGTGGCGGCGGCGGAAGAGACCAAGGAACACCCGACCCACTCGATCTCCCTGCCGGCCGAGGTGGCCGAGACCCGCCTGCTGGCCCGCCGGGGCTTGCTGAACGTGCTCGAAGAGACCGACCGCCGTTTCCAGGCCGAACGCTCGGCCCGCGCGGTCGACAGCTACCGCGAGCTGGGGTTCAGCATGTTGTCTTCCCCCACCGCCAAACGGGCATTCGACCTGAACTTCGAGAGCGTGGCGACGCGCGACAACTACGGGCGGAATGAATACGGAGAGAGCATTCTGCTGGCGCGCCGGCTGATTGAATCGGGAGTGCGGCTGGTGACCATCAGTTGGATGTACATCCAGAAGGGGGGGAACGTCGCCAACGTGTGGGACAACCACGGGCCGTTCGAAGGACTCACCGGCACCAACATGCTGAAGGCCCATTACTGCCTCCCCTCGCTCGACCGGGGCCTCTCGGCGCTGTTGGAAGACCTGCAACAGAGCGGGTTGCTCGACGAGACCCTGGTGGCACTCTGGGGGGAATTCGGCCGGACACCCAAGCTGAATTCCGCCCAGGGGCGCGATCACTGGGGGGCGTGCCAGACCGCCTGCTTCGCGGGCGGAGGCATTCGGGGGGGGACGGTGCTCGGTTCGAGTGACCGCGATGCCGCCTATCCCAAGACGCATCCGGTCTCTCCGCAAGACTTGCTGGCGACCGTCTACCACTCCCTGGGCATTGCGCCCGAGGCCGAGATGTACGACCCCCTCAACCGGCCGCACCGCGTGGTTGACGGGCGGCCCCTTACCGAGTTGCTGGGTTAGTGGCGGGTGAGATTGCCGCCGTGATGACCAGCCGCAGGCCAACCCCCAGCGTGACAGCCAGCATGGCTGCCAACGGTCTGGCTACGATGCCAATTGCTGGTGATCGAACGGGGGCGTAAGCATTCGGGGCCAGTGATGGGCTGGGCCGCTCTGGGGACAGCCCGATTGGCTGGGTGTGAGTTCTGACATGGGAACTGCGAGTTCGTGAACGTTTACCTGCTGGTGATTCAGGGGCCCGACCAGGGTCAGCGCTTTGAACTGACCGAGGGAGAAATCGGTCTGGGGCGGGGAGTGCGCAACGAGCTGCGGATCCAGGATGGAGAGGCGTCGCGGGCCCACGCACGACTCGCACTGCGCGAGGGACGCGTGGTACTGACCGATCTGCAGAGTTCGAATGGCACCTACGTGAATGGCCACCGGATCTCAACGCAGGCCCTGCGGTTGGGAGATGAAGTGCAGGTGGGGCGCACGGTGTTGCGGTTGATGTCTCCGGACGAGGTGGCACCCCGTTCCACCCGCAGGATTGACTGGCGCGAGGGACGCGAGGTTCAGAGTGCCGATCAGATTGTCAGTTCGGCCAATGCCAATGATCCGTCGGTGCTGATGGGCCCGGGGGAAGCGGGACGCACCGCCCAGTCGCTGCTGAACCTGCAGTTGCTTTACCAGATCGCCGAGGAGACGGTCAGTCCCGCGACCTCGATCGAGTCGCTCTTGACCCGCATTCTCGAACTGGCCCTGCGGGCCGTGAAGGCCGACCGGGGTTGCGTGCTGGTGCGGAATGCGACCAACGGCACCCTCGAGACCGTGGCCTCGCGGGACCAGCGGGGAGACCTGGGGGCTGAACCGATGCCCGTCTCCCGCAGCATTGTCGATTACGTGCTGAAGCACCGGCAGGGGGTGCGCCCGAGCGCTGCCCGCAGCGACACCCGGTTCCCCTCCGGTGCCAGCATTCTGCAGGCGGGAATCCGCGAGGCGATCTGCGTCCCCATGCAGGGGCGGTATGACCTGCAGGGGGTGATCTATCTCGACATCACCACCTCGGCCGACCAGTTGATCCTGCAGGGAGGGGGTGGGCCGCGATTCACCGAAGACCTGCTGCTCTTGATGGTCGCCATCGGCCGGCAGGCAGCCTTGGCGGTCGAAGACAACCAGTACCAGCAGGCTCTGGTGAAGTCGGAACGGCTGGCCGCCGTCGGGCAGACCATCGCCATCCTCAGCCACCACATCAAGAACATCCTGCAGGGAGTCCGCGG
The DNA here is from genome assembly GCA_046318755.1 of Planctomycetaceae bacterium. Classification (GTDB taxonomy): domain Bacteria; phylum Planctomycetota; class Planctomycetia; order Planctomycetales; family Planctomycetaceae; genus UBA10511. The sequence continues at coordinate 202 of JBKCTR010000482.1, read as the reverse complement.
CGGCAGTTTCCTCATCGACCGGGGCCTGAACACCCACGACGAGCCAATGGTTCGCAAGGGATGGACCATTCTCGAGAAGAACCAGCAACGGATCTACGACCTGGTGATGGACATGCTCTCGCTCTCGAAAGAGCGGCAGTTGATCCTCAAGGGGGCGGATCTGAACACCACGGTGGGAGAGGCGTGCGAGTTGCTGCAGGCC
>JBKCTR010000481.1:0-3252 GCA_046318755.1 Planctomycetaceae bacterium | reverse complement strand
GCCCTCGTCACCGAGATCGCCGAGCATCCCATGGCTCCCGAAGAGGCGCTCAAGCTGGTGGGCATGGGGCATCGGCTCGACCACTTCCCCGCCCAGCTTTCGGGCGGAGAACAACAGCGCGTGGCCATTGCCCGCGCCATCTCCAAGCGTCCCGATGTGCTGCTGTGCGATGAACCGACCGGGGCGCTCGATATTCAGACCGGCATTCTCGTGCTCGAGGCGATCGCGCGGGTGAACCAGGAATTGGGGACCACCACCGCCGTCATCACGCACAACGCGGCCATCTCGGCGATGGCCGACCGCATTGTCTCGGTCGCCGACGGGCGGATTCATCACATCACCGTCAATGAGCAGAAGCACAAACCCTCGGAGCTGACCTGGTGACACTCTGGCGGCTCTCGGCCATCGATCGCAAGCTGTTGCGCGACACCTGGCACACCCGCGGCCAGGTGGCGGCGATCGTGTCGGTCATCGCCTGCGGAGTCGCGGCGTTTGTGATGTCGCTGACCGCCATGCAGGCGCTGCGCAGCACGCAGGCGGCCTATTACGATCGCTACGGCTTCACGCATGTCTTCGCCAATCTCAAGCGGGCCCCCTCGACGCTGATCCCCCGCATCGCCGAGATTCCCGGGGTGGCCGGGGTCCAGACCCGCGTGGTCCGCGAAGTGCTGCTCGACATCCCGGCGATCGACGACCCCGCCGTGGGGAAACTGATTTCGATTCCCGCCCGCAGCCCGGGAGAGCTCAACCGCCTGCACCTGCGCACCGGGCGGTTCATCGAGCCGGGGCGCGACAACGAGGTGCTGGTGGCGGCGGGGTTCGCCGAGGCGCGGGGCTACCGCCCGGGAGATACCCTCACCGCGATCATCAACGGACGGAAGAAAGAACTGCGGATTGTGGGGACGGTGTTGTCTCCCGAATACATCTACATCATCCGGCTCGGTTCGCTGGTCCCCGACGATGGCCGGTACGCCATCATGTGGATGGAGGAAAAGGCGCTCGAGGCGGCCTTCGACATGGAGGGCTCATTCAACGATGTGGCCCTCGACCTGATGCATGGGGCCGACGAGGCGACGGTGATCGACGACCTCGACCGGCTGCTCGAGCCCTATGGCGGACTGGGAGCCCACAATCGGCGCGACCAGATCTCGCACCGGTTTGTCTCCGACGAGATCAAACAACTGGAGAAGATGGGCACGATTGTCCCCTCGCTGTTCCTGTCGGTGGCGGCGTTTCTGCTGAACGTGGTGCTGTCGCGGATCATCGCCCTCCAGCGCGACCAAATCGCGGTGCTGAAGGCGTTTGGCTACAGCAACTTCGAGGTGGGTCTGCACTTTTTCAAACTGGTGCTGTTCGTGGTGGTGGTGGGAGTGCTGCTGGGGTGCGCGGGGGGGAGCGTACTGGGGCGGCAGATGACCGACCTCTACGCGAACTTCTACAAGTTCCCCCTGCTGCTGTTCTCGCTGCCGGGATGGGTGATTGCCCTGTCGTTTCTGGTCAGCCTGTTCGCGGCGGCGGTGGGGACGCTGAACGTGATCCGACGGGCCGTCAAGCTGCCTCCCGCCGAGGCGATGCGTCCCGAGCCCCCCGCCTCCTACCGCCCCACGCTGGTGGAGCGGATCGGGTTCTCGAGTTGGCTGTCGCAACCGGCCCGGATGATCATCCGGCACATCGAGCGGCGTCCGGTCAAGTCGCTGCTGTCGATCGCCGGGCTGGCGGTGTCGGTCGCGGTGCAGATGCTGGGGCGATTTCCCGCCGATTCGCTGAATCACCTCGTACAGGTGCAGTTCGACGTGGTCGAGCGGCAGGACCTGCGGATCAATCTCTACGAAAGCGCGTCATGGCGCGGAGTCCACGAACTCGAGCACTTGCCCGGAGTTCTGAAGGTTGAACCGCGGAAACTGGTGGTGGCCCGCATCCTCTCGGGCCAGATCCAGCGCCGCACGCTGATCCAGGGACTCCCCGCCGACTCCACCATGTCGAACCTCATCGACGAACGGGGGCACACCATCCCCCTCCCCGACGAGGGGTTGGTGATCAATTCGAAGTTGGCCGACGTGCTGCGCGTGCGGGTCGGAGACCTGCTGACCATCCAGTTTCTGCAGGGAACCCGACAGACCGTGCAGGTGCCCGTGCGGGAACTGATCACCGAAAACCTCGGGACCTTCGCCTACATGAACCTGCGGGCGCTCAACCGCCTGATGCGCGAGGGGAATTCCTTCTCGGACGTGAATGTGGCGTTCGACCCCCGCTACGAGAAACCCATGTACGACAAGATCAAACAGATGCCCGGCGCGGCGGCGGTGTCGATCAAGAGCATTGCCATCGCCAACTTCCGGCACACCGTGATGGACAACATGCTGCACATGCAGTTCTTCAACGTGATCTTCGCCTGCATCATCGCGTTTGGGGTGGTCTACAACACGGCCCGTATTGCCCTCTCGGAACGGGGGCGCGAGCTGGCCAGCCTGCGGGTGCTGGGGCTGACACGGGGAGAGATCAGCTTCATCCTGCTGGGCGAACTGGCGGTGCTGACCCTCGCGGCCATCCCGCTGGGGATTGCGTTGGGACTGGGGCTGGCCCGGATGGTTTGTTATTTCCTCGACTCCGAGATGTACCGCATTCCCTTCGTGCTGACCCCGCGCACGATCGGCATCTCGGTGTTGATGGTGTTGGTCTCGGCGATCATTTCGGGGCTGGTGGTACGCCGCCAGCTCGACCGCCTCGACCTGATTGCCGTTCTCAAGACTCGGGAGTAGTCCCATCGTGCTGAAACGCTGGATCAAGAGTTTCCTGGGACTGTTGCTGGTGGGGGGGCGGGCGGGGGGACTGGTGTCTTCGTTCCTCCCCAAACCCGTTCCCGTCGATCTGTCGACCGTCACCCGCGGCCCCCTGCAGGTGACGGTCGACGAAGATGGCCGCACGCGCATCCGCGAACGCTACATCGTCTCGGCCCCCCTGGCGGGGAAGCTGGGGCGCATCCGCATGAAGCCCGGTGCGCACGTGCAGCCGGGCGATCTGCTGACCACCATCGAACCCTCGGACCCCGCCCTGCTCGATCCCCGGGCGGTGGCGCAGGCCGAGGCCCGGGTGAAGGGTGCCCGCAGCGCGGTCGAGCGGGCGAACTCGTCTCTCGAGGCGGCCAAGGTGTCGCTCGATCATGCCGAATCGGAATACGCCCGCGCGGTCGAGCTGTACCGCAAGAAGGCCATCTCCCCGACCGACTACGAGCTGAAGGTGATGCTGCAGCGG
>JBKCTR010000480.1:0-5398 GCA_046318755.1 Planctomycetaceae bacterium | reverse complement strand
AAGGCAAGAAGCGACCGGACGGGTGCCAATCAACCCCAATCGACAACCGCAAGCCTTGTCTGGACCGGTCCGCTTGCACTGAGTGTCTGTTGCAGACGAAACACTCTTTAGCAAGCGGCGTGCCGAAGCCAGGAAGACGGTCGCTCAGGAATCATCAAGTCTATTGCCATCAAGGCTTTACAGCCATTTTCCAGAAGTCGTTCTTGCCCGGGAGCGGGGTCCTGGACAATCCGCTTGCCAAACTGGCAGATTGCCATGGGGATGGTCAAAATCGGCCGACTGCCAAAATGTCAGGACTGTTTAGCTCGGGGCCCGCGGAGTGGGGGCGGACCCAAACCGCCCCGGGGAGAGTCGCTGAAGCGGAGGTGGCTTCTCGTCTGACCCAACCGACATTTTCGTCAGCTTCGACAAGGAAAGTCGACCGAGAGCCGATCAGGCCGGGTGGGTGCTTGACACCTATTCAGGGCCAAACTACAAGAAATTTTGAGTTTTTCATCACTACTGAGACGCGTTCTCCGCCCCGCATCAGGGTCTTCGAGCCCAATGGCCAAGAAAGTTGTCAAATCCACTCGTTCTGGAAAGCCGACGGCCGCCACGCCGTCAGGTGCCGGGAATTCCACCCCCAAGAAAACCAACAGTGCGGCCCTCCAGGCAGAGCTTCATCGCCTGGACAAAGAGTTGGTGAAACTGGCGAACCGGCGGGCCACTCTGACTGCCAAACTGCTGCAGTCGGAACCGCAGCCTGAGAAGGCACATTTCGAAACTCTGTTTTCGGAACAACTCAATGCCCAGCTGACCACCGAAAATCCCGGACCGCTCGACCCCCCGACCCTCCGCGGGATGTTTCGCGAGTTGATCAGCGGTTCACGCCGTCTTGTCAAAACAGTCCGCGTGGTCTATCTGGGACCGCCGTACAGCTTCACGCATCTGGCGGCGATCGAGCAATTCGGTTCGGCCGCGACCTTGATTCCGGTCGGGAGCATCTCGGCGGTGTTCGAAGAGGTGAATCGCAACCACGCCGATTATGGCATTGCCCCGATCGAAAACAGCACCGATGGACGAATTGTCGACACGCTCGACATGTTCACCCGGCTGCCCTTGAAGATCTGTGGCGAGGTCTCGATGGCCATCCATCACAATCTGCTGGCCCGCTGTCCGCGCAATGAGATTTCCGAGATCTACAGCAAGCCCCAGGCGCTGTCGCAATGCCGGGAGTGGTTGGGCCGGAACATGCCGCAGGCGCGCCTGGTGGAGGTGACCAGCACCTCCACAGCGGCGCAGTTGGCCCGCGACAAACCCGGGGCGGCAGCGGTGGCCAGCCGACAGGCCGCCGTGCAGTACGATCTGCAGGTGATTGCCGAGAGTATTGAAGACAATCCCAGCAATCTGACCCGGTTCGCCGTGATTGGCGACGAGGCAACCAAGCCTTCGGGGAACGACAAGACAGCGTTGCTGCTGCAAATTCCTCACAAACCCGGAGCCCTTGCCGAGGCGCTGGCGGCTTTCAAGAAGAACAACATCAACCTGACCTGGATCGAGTCGTTCCCTGTGAGGGGGCCCGAGGCGGGCTACGTGTTTTTCCTCGACTTCGAGGGACACGCCGCCGACGCCCGGATCAAAAAGACGCTGGCCGAGCTCGAATCCAAGGCAGTTCGCCTTGAGGTACTCGGTTCGTATCCCCGCAGTCAGCCCATCGATTGACACCCGTCGACCGGAAGGGGGATCGTGGACTGCGGCGTTCGCGGGGCAGCGTGCCGCAGCCATGACCGGATTTCGCCATTCCCCGTCGCCCGGGGATGTGAGTCTGCCCACTTCCGGAGAGGGGCCCAGCGGTCACTCCGTCCCGGTGCAGTTGTCAGTTGGCCCACAAACCGCCATGATGTGTGGTCCATTTCCTGGCTGCCTCTTCATCGCCGCCGTCCCACCGACGACGGCGGTTTTCATTGACCCAGACCTGGCTGGAGACTCCAGGAAGGAACGCCCGTGATTATTGTCCTCAAACCCGATTCGACCTCGGAACAGGTCGATCACATCGTGGACCGCATCCACCAACTGGGGCTGAAGACCGATGTCAGCCGGGGAATCAAGCGGACCATCATTGGTGTGATTGGCGACGAAGACATTCTGCGAAATGCCCCCCTGCAGGCCATCTCCGGGGTGGAGGAAGTGGTTCCGATCTTGAAACCGTACAAGCTGGCCAGCCGCGAGTATCAGCCTGAAGATTCGAGTTTTGAGGTCGGGTTTGGAGTCCGGGTGGGAGGAGGCCACCTGGCGATGATTGCCGGACCGTGCGCCATCGAGGGGCGGGACATCCTGTTCGAGATTGCCCAGCACGTCAAACAGGCGGGGGCCAACATCCTGCGGGGTGGGGCCTACAAGCCCCGCACCAGTCCCTACAGCTTCCAGGGTTTGGGAGAGGAGGGGCTGCGCCACCTGCGGGAGGTGGGGGATGAACTGACCATGCCCGTCTGCACCGAGGTGATGGATCCCCGGCAAGTGGCTCTGGTGGACAAGTACACTGATATTTTCCAAATCGGGGCCCGCAATATGCAGAATTTCAATCTGCTGAGCGAAGTGGGCCAGACCAAGCGTCCTGTCCTGCTCAAACGCGGGATGAGTGCCTCGGTCACCGACCTGCTGATGTCGGCCGAGTACATCATGGCGGGGGGAAACAAACGGGTGATTCTCTGTGAACGGGGCATCAAGAGCTTCGACAGCTCGACCCGCAACCTGCTCGACCTGTCGATTGTTCCGAACGCCAAGGGACTTTCGCATCTGCCGATCATCGTCGACCCGAGCCATGGCACCGGGCGGCCCGACCTCATCCCCCCGATGGCCCTGGCCTCGATCGCCGCGGGGGCCGACGGGGTGCACATTGAGGTGCACAGTTGCCCTGAAAAGGCCCTCAGCGACGGTCCACAGGCCCTGCTGCCATGGCAGTACCAGGAGGTGATGGACCGGATGCGTCAGATCGCCAGCCTGTTCGGCAAAGATATTCCTCAACCTCACGGAGCCCGGGCATGAGACGGCTGTTTGTCGCTGGCAACTGGAAGATGAATCTGGTGCGCGAGACCGGGTTGGGTCTTGCGGCATCACTCGCCCAAGCCTGCCCCAAGCCCCACGCGGGCGTACAGGTCGTGGTGTGCCCACCGTTTCCTTATCTGTTTCCGGTGGCCGGAGCCATCGCCAACAGTGGGGTCGAGCTGGGGGCGCAGAACTGCTCGGCCGAGAAGCCGGGGGCCTATACTGGCGAGGTCGCCACCAGCATGCTGGTCGATGTCGGTTGCCGCTGGGTCATTTTGGGGCATAGCGAGCGGCGGACGCTCTATGGAGAGACCGACGCCTTGGTGGCCCGCAAGACCGCGTCCGCGCTGGCTGCCGGACTCTCGGTGATTCTCTGTGTGGGGGAGACCCTCGCCGAACGGCAGGGGAATCAGACCGAGACGGTGCTCGACCGGCAGATGGCCGGCTCGCTGGAGGGGATCACCGCGGAGGATCTCTCTCGGGTGGTGATCGCCTATGAACCAGTCTGGGCCATCGGAACTGGACTGACGGCCACCACAGAGCAGGCGGAATCGGCCCATGCGCACTTGCGCAAATGGCTCGCAGTTCGCTACAATGCGGGGCTTGCCGATTCGACACGCATTCTCTACGGGGGCAGCGTCAAGCCTCAGAATGCGAAGAGCCTGATGGAACAGCCAAACGTGGATGGTGCATTGGTGGGGGGGGCTTGTCTCAAGCTCGATGATTTCCTGCCAATCGTGCGGGCCGCCCAGGATCTGCGTCCCGCCTGATGGAGACCTGACCCGAGATGTCGTATTTTCTGCTGACACTGTTGTTGATCGTCGGCCTGTTCCTGATCGCCGTGATCCTGCTGCAACGCGGGCGCGGGGGGGGATTGGCCGGGGCATTTGGCGGGCTGGGAGGACAGAGCGCCTTCGGCACCCGTGCCGGTGACACCTTCACCTGGATCACCGTGGGAACTGTGGTGTTCTGGATCATCTTGGCTGCGGCCGCCGGCCGCAGCATCCGCTCGGAGATGGAAGGGCAGTTCCTGGGGCGCGAGTCGGATGAAGTCAAGCTGGCTCCCGCCCGGAACACCGGTTCGGAGAGTGATCTCGACGGTGGATCGTCTCCTGGAACCAAGGGCTCGAGTCTGCCCGACATGCAGGACTTCCCGATTGGACCCGCTCCGAAAAACAAGCCGGAAGGCCCCGCCGATGGGACTGGTCCGGCCGCTTCGGGACCTCGCGTGGACGAAACCGAGGAGACCAAATCCGCACCGTCCGAGTCGGAAGATTCGCCATCCAAACCTGCTGAATAGGCGTGGTTCCCCGTGCTGCTGAGCATGACCGGTTATGGCGATGCCCGCCACCATGACGCCCAACTTGCGGCCGTGGTGGAGGTGCGCTCTGTCAACAACCGTTACCTGAAATTGGTGGGCAAGTACCCGGAATGGCTCGCTCCCCAGGAAGGGGAAATCGAGCGCCGGGTCCGGCAGGTTGTTGGACGGGGCACCGTCACGCTGCAGATTCGGGTCGACCGAATCGCCCGGGCGGAAGATTTCCAGCTCAACCGGGTCGCCCTCGAGAGTTATTGGGCTCAGGTTCAGCAATCAGCCCGAGAATTGCATGCCCCTCCACCAACCGACCTGGGCCAACTGCTGGTGCTGGATGGCGTCGTGGTGGAAACCCGGCAGAGCCATACGGAAGATCAGTCTTCCCTCGACCTGACCCTGCAGTTGCTCGACCGGGCCCTGGAGCGATTCCAGGCGTTTCGCATCCAGGAAGGGGCCGCGATGGCCCATGACCTCGAGCGCAATCTCGGCGTGATCACCTTCCACCTGGAAGAGGTGGCGCGGCAGGCCCCGCTGACCGTGGTCGAGTACCGGACCAAGCTGCTCGATCGGGTGCGGCAGGCGGTCTCCGAGACGGGGGTCACCCTCTCAGAGACCGACTTGATCCGCGAGGTGGCAATCTATGCCGACCGGGGCGACATCAACGAAGAGATCACCCGACTGCGGTCGCACCTGTCGCAATTCGTGACCTTTCTGGCGGAGTCGGCCTCAACCGGCCGCAAGCTCGATTTCCTCAGTCAGGAAATGTTCCGCGAGATCAACACCATCGGCTCCAAGGCGAACCACGTGGGAATCGCTCATGCCGTGGTCGAAATGAAAGCCGCGCTCGAAAAGATTCGGGAAGTGTTGCAGAACGTCGAATAGAATTCCGCTTGCCCCCGGCGTGGTGTCGGTCGGATACCGGCGGGAACAACTGGGGCGAGCCCGTTGAAGAGTCTTGGGGAGTTGCGGCAGGTGCCCTCGTCGGAAAGAGAATTTGCCCAAATGCGGTTTGTCGTGCTGTCTGGTCCGAGTGGTTCGGGCAAGACCACGATCGTTCCT
>JBKCTR010000479.1:0-14404 GCA_046318755.1 Planctomycetaceae bacterium | reverse complement strand
ACAGCACTTTGACGTTCAGCACAAGCACCCGAACCAACGCCCCGAACAAGCCCACCTCGTTCGCCTCGGTATACGGTGCCAGACCCCAGAAGTGCCACCCGCCGAAAAACAGAATCACCGCGAGAAACGCAATGGTGATCATGTGCAGGTATTCGGCGAATGCGAACATGCCGAACTTCATTCCGGTGTACTCAGTGTGGTATCCGGCAATCAATTCCTGTTCGCACTCGGGAAGGTCGAAGGGCAGACGGGTCGCCTCGGCACACCCGCTGACCATGAACACCACGAAACCCAGCGGCTGCACCGCCACCCACCACCATCCCGAACGGGCCTGTTCGGTCATGATGGTTTCCATGTTCAGCGACCCCGCGAACAACAACACGCCAATCACCGACAAACCCAGCGGAATCTCATAGCTCACCAACTGGGCGCTCGAACGCAACCCACCCAGCAAGCTGTATTTGCTGTTCGACGCCCAGCCCCCCAGAATCACCCCATAGACCCCCAGGCTGCCGACGGCGAACACAAACAGCAGGCCGATGTCGGAATTGGGGGCAATCGTCAGAGGAATTGGCGTCCCTCCCGGACCGGGAACGACGTAGCCGAAGGGGATGGTGGCGAAGACGAAAGTCGCCGTCGCCAAAATGGCCAGCGGGGCCAGCAAAAAGAGCCACCGGTCCGCTCCGTCAGGAACGATCTCTTCCTTGAGGATGAACTTCAGCCCATCCGCCAGCGGCTGCAATAGGCCCCAGGGACCAACCCGGTTGGGACCGAGCCGATCCTGCAGATAGGCGGCCGCCTTCCGTTCCACCAGCACCAGGTAGGCCACGGCCGCCTGTGAGGCACCGACAACCAGGGCGATCTTGATCAGCGGTTCAAGCCACTCAGACATGGTCTCTGGACATCCATTCGTTGTACATCCACTCGTTCCCCAACTCGTGCCGGAAGCCCGGCTTCACTCACTCGGCCCCCAGGCACTCAGTCCCCCCGGCCGCTCGGCCCCGGAGACCACTCGACCCAACGGGCCAAGGTTACACACTCGGAGACTCGACTTCGAGCATCCGCGAGGCCTCGCTGCGGAAGGTCGGCGTCGGGTGCGACACCGTCCCCAATTCGGTCGAAAACGGCCGCTTCTCTTGACCAGTCACAAGGTTCAGTCCAGCCGGAGGCACTCCCTCGGCGCACCGGGCGAAAAACGGCACAGACCCCGCCAGTTCCTTCAAGACATCCGACGCCTGGTAGAGGCCGGTACGCTTCAGCAGGTCGGCGAAGATCTGACCATCGACATGCGCCCCGCCCCGCGGCCGCAGCCCCCATGAACTCGACTGAATGACCCCACCCTGGTTGACGTAGCAGCCATCTTTTTCGAACGCCGTCACTCCCGGCAGCACCACCTGCGCTTTCCGCGCCAGGGGAGACGGAAGAATGTCTTGCACAACCAGCGCCTGCAACCGTTCGAAGGTCGCCGCCTCGGCATCGTCAATCCATGCCTCGGGGTAGCCCCCGGTGACCCAGGCCCCCAGAATGTCGCCGGCTCCAATCGCCGCCAAGAGGCCATTCCAGTCGAGCACGTTCTTGCCCAGCCCCCGGGCAATCTCCTCGACCCCCCGGCGGTTGGGGCACTTCTCGGCCCGAATGGTGAAGCCCCCCTTGAACTTCTCGTCTTGTCCCACGACCGGCACTTTCCCCACCACCAGGGTCACGTCGGGCAAAATTCCCGTCGCGTACCGGGCCGCGAGATAGGCTTCTTCGCAGGTCAGGAAAGGAGACAGAACAAACGCCAGATGCTTGCCGCCGTGGTGCAGGGCTACATCGGCAACACGGCCGTGGGCTTCTCGCAGCGCCTCGCTCCACTCGAGAGCCTCAAACCCGTTGGCCCCCTTCAGCCGCGGACCGTCCAGACGCTCAGGAGCATTGACGTACTGGTTCTCGTACCGCCCAATGTCGCACATCCACCAATCGTTGGCGTTGGGGTTGTAGCGCGGCTGAATGCGGTAGAGATGATCCTGGTTGACGTGCATCTGGGTGGCACAGCCGGTACTGCACCGCGTGCAGACACTGTCTTGTGCCTCCAGAAACCAGACTCTCTGCTGGTACAGGAAATCGGTCGAGCAGAGAGCTCCCACCGGGCAGATGTCATTCACGTTCCCCGAGAGCTTGTTCTCGAGGGGGAAGCCGGGGAAGACATCGATTTCGGCATGGCTCCCCCGGTCGATGACCATCAATTCCCCACCCCCCGACACCTCGCGGGTGAAACGCACGCACCGGCTGCACATGACACAGCGGTCCGCGAACAGGCTCACGTGCGTTCCCAGGTCGCGACGCTTGCTGGTGAAGGGGTGAATGTCGGCCCGCCGCTCTTTGTGGCCGTAGTCGAAGTAGTAATCCTGCAGCCAGCACTCCCCCGCCTGATCACAGATCGGGCAGTCGACAGGATGATCGAGCAGAATCCCCTCCTGCACGAAGTTCTGATTCGCCTTCACCTTGGGACTGTCGGTCACCACCACCGTGCCGTCCTTGGCCGGCGTCTGACACGCCGGTACCAACTTGGGCATCATGGAGATCTCACCCGTCTCCTTGTTCTTGGTCCCCGTCTCCACGAGGCACATGCGGCAACTGGCCACCACGCTCAGCCCGGGATGCCAGCAGTAGAACGGGATCGACACCCCGGCTCGATCGGCCGCCTGAATGACATTCAGACGTTCGTTGTCGCCAATCTCGATGTCTTTTCCATCAACGGTGATCGTGGCCATGACTCGCAGCTTCGTCTCGTGGATTCCCTTATTCCCACCGCCGACGGCGATGAGGTCAGGGCCCAGGGGCCCCGGCAGACAGGGGGTGGTTCAAACAGCTCTCAGGTCGCCAGTTGTCGCAATTCGCCGAGTCTCTTCGTTGACCAGTGGGCGTCTTTGGTCAGTTGTCACAAGTTGTCAGTTCTCGCAAGTCGTCAGGGAACTCAGTGCGCCAGTTGCACCAGCGCCTGGGCTGGTTCTTCCTGAGCAAAACCCCGCGGGTTGGTTGTCCGAATGTAGTCTTCCAGTTCGCCTCGGAACTTGGACAGGGCGTTCTTCAGCGGCCACGCCGCACCGTCGGCCAGACCGCAGATCGTGGTCCCCGGCATGATGCCGATCGACTGCGAAATGCTCTGCAGAATCTCCAGGTCCTTCAAACGCCCCTGCCCCGCCTTGATCCGGGCGATTGTGCGGCTGGCCCAACTGGTCCCCTCACGACACGGGGTGCATTGACCGCACGACTCGTGCGCGAAAAACCGCGAGGCGTTGTAGAGGTAATCGATGATCGGCACCGTCTCGTCGATCACCGTGACTGCCGCCGTCCCCAACCCCAGGCAACCCACCTTGCCGGGACCAGCAAAATCGAGCGGTATGTCGAGTTCCTTTTCGGTCATGATTCCCATCGAGAGACCACCGGGAATCACCCCCTTGGCCTTGCGCCCCTTCCAGACCCCGCCCCCATGCCGGTCAATCAACTCGCGGGCCGTCACCCCCAGGGGCAGCTCGACACAACACGGCGTGTTCACATGACCGCTGATGCAGTACAGCTTGGGGCCATAGCTGCCGGGATCCTTCGGGTTGGTCGAGGGGACCCCAATGCTCTTGAACCACTCCACACCGCGGTTGACGATGTGCGGCACGTTCGAGAGAGTCTCGATGTTGTTGACCACCGTCGGCTTGCGGAACGCCCCCTCGATGGCGGGGAACGGGGGCTTGATGCGGGGCCAGGCCCGTTTTCCCTCGAGGCTCTCGATCAGACCGGTTTCCTCGCCGCAGATGTAGGCAGCCGCCCCCCGGTGCAGAAAGATGTCGAGGTTAAACCCGCTTCCCTGGATGTTTTTTCCCAACAGCCCCGCCGCCCGGCATTCGTCAATCGCCGACTGCAGCCGACGGTAGGCGGTGGGGTATTCGTACCGCACGTAGATGTAAGCGGTCTGGGCCCGGGTGGCATAGCACCCGATCATGATCCCCTCGAGCACCTGGTGGGGATCCTGCTCCATCAGGATCCGGTTGTTGAACGTCGCGGGTTCACTTTCGTCCGCGTTGACGCACATGTAGATGGGACCGGGATGGTCCTTGGGAAGGAAGCTCCACTTGAGTCCACAGGGAAAGCCGGCTCCCCCGCGACCCCGCAGGCTCGAGGCCTTCACCAATTCGATGACGTCGTTGGGAGACATCCCCGAGAGGACTTTGCGGATCGCCTGATAGCCACCGGACGCCTGATAGACAGGCAGGGTGTGGCTGTCTTGCTTGTGAACGTTCGCCAGCAGTACGGGTTCGAAGTCGGCCACGGAACGGAGTCCTGAGTTGGTCGCTGGTCTGTCGGGGTTTCGGGAAATTCGTGGAATCTGTCGGAAGGGGCCGGAGTTCAGCGGCCGTCCGCCTGCTGCTTCAACTGGGTGGCCACGGCTCCCGCCTGCTCCACCGTCATGTTCTTGTAGACCGCCTCATTGGCCAGCATGGCCGGGGCAAAATCGCACAGCCCCAGGCACTCGCCAAACTCGAGAGTCACCTTGCCATCCGAGGTAGTCTCCCCGGGGGCCACCCCCAGTTTCTCGGCGAGCGCCTCCAGCACTTCCTCTCCGCCCCGCAGCGAGCAACTGATTGACCGACAGACCCAGGCCCGCACCTTGCCGCACGGCTTCGACTTGAAGAACTGGTAGAACGTCAGCGTGTCGTAGATTTGGGCCGGCGAGAGCTCGAGCATCTGCGCCAGTTCGGGAATGGCCCCATCCGGCACACACCGCAGGTGCTCGTTGATGATGTGCAACGCCGGCAGGGTGACCGCCTGGCGGGTCGGGTACCGCGGAAAGAACGCCTCGATTTCCGCCCGCATCTGCGGGGTGATCACGGGCTGGGCGGTGATGGTGGCCATGAATTGCGTCTCACGGAGTCTGCCTCTTCGTCACGGCGAAGCGGCTGGCACGGTTCGATGTGCCAAAGCAGTGGAGGTTCCAAAAACGGAGCGTCGGAAAACAGAGCGTCTGGGGTTCAGCGATCCAGTTCGGCGGCAATGATGTTCAGACTTCCCAGCACCGCCACGATGTCACTCACTTGGTGTCCCTTCATCAGGTAAGGGAACATCGCAAAATGAATGAAACTGGGGGGACGGCACCGGGCCCGGTACGCTGTCTCGCTGCCATCACTGACAATGTAGAAGCCCAGTTCACCGTTGGGGGCCTCGATCGCCGTGTAGCACTCGTCACGCGGCGACTGGAAACCGCGATTGGTCATCACCACCTCGAAGTGGGTAATCAACCCCTCGATCGTGTTGTAGACCCGGCTCTTGTCGGGCAGGATGGCCCGGTCGGACATCGGCACATTGACCGGTCCCGGGGGGAGATTCTCGAGCGCCTGCTCAATGATCCGCAGGCTCTCCAACATCTCGTCCATCCGCACCAGGTACCGGTGGAAACAGTCTCCATCGGTCGAGCAGATCACGTTGAAGTCGAAGTCGCTGTAGGCCAGGTAGGGGGCATCTTTCCGCAGGTCGCGCGTCACCCCGCTGGCCCGGGCAACGGGTCCCGTCGCGCACCGGCTGATGGCCTCCTGCTTCGACAGAACTCCAATCCCTTTGGTCCGTTCGACGAAGATGCGGTTGCGGTTCAGCAGCCGACAGACGTCGGCGTGCACCTTCGGAAAGTTCTTGACGAACTGCCGCACCTGTTCAATGAACTTCGGGGTGGCGTCGTACATCAGCCCACCCACGCGGGTGTAGCTGGTGGTGAACCGCGCCCCGCAGAGCGTTTCAAAGATCTGGTACAGCACTTCCCGCTGGTTGAAGGCGTACAAAAACGCGGTAAAGGCCCCGGTGTCGAGCGCACAAGCGCCATTGCACAACAGGTGGTCGCTGATGCGGGCCAACTCGGCCAAAATCGTGCGGATGTATTTGCACCGCGGGGGCACATCAATCCCCAGCAGATTCTCGACCGCAGAGTGCCAGGCGATGTTGTTCGCCAGTGGCGAGATGTAGTTCATCCGGTCGGTGACCGTGACGTACTGATTGTAATTGAGGTGCTCGCCGATCTTCTCAAACCCGCTGTGCAGGTAGCCAATATCAGGACTGGCATCCAGCACCCGCTCCCCCTCGATCTGCAGCAGAATGCGCAGGGTGGTGTGAGTTGCCGGGTGCTGCGGACCAAAGTTCAGAGTCCAGCGATATTCCTGGTCGATTGAAGACGCGGGAGGCTCGAGAAGTCCGGAAGCCATGGTTTGCCAGACAGGTGTTCAGAAAAGGGACGGGGCCTGAGACGCACTGCCGCGGTTCGATCTGCGGACCGCGACATTCAAGGAAAGGTCAGCTTTGGGTGCGCGAGATGCGCTCGAAGTTGTGCCGCTCACCCCGACCGCGAAGGGGATAATCCTTCCGCAGGGGGAACCCGGCGAACTCCTCGGGCAGCAACACGCGCCGCAGGTCGGGATGTCCTTCGAAGACAATCCCAAACATGTCGAACACTTCCCGTTCCAGCCAATTCGCCCCCTGCCACAGGGGAACCGCAGAAGCGATCTTGAGATTCGGTTCGTTCAGGAAGCACCGCACCACCAGTCGCTCACCCGAGTGCGAAGTCCCCAGCAAGTACACCAGGCCAAACCGGTCCTTCGCTCCGCGGTAATGAAGGTAGTCGACACAGGTGATGTCGAGCAGGGCATCAAACCCGCACTCAGACCGCAGGAACTCGAGGTAGGTCAGCAGTTGCCCGGCGGGAATCACCAGTCGACGCTGTCCCCGGGCACTTTCGCTGTACTGCCAGGCCAGCTCGCCAAAACGCTGCTGCAAGGACTGCTTCAGGGCGTTCGCTTCCATCCCGTCAGACCCACACGTTGGGAACAATGGGCAGCGGTTCCGGACGCGGGGCCAACTGCGGCGTCACAATGTCCAGCAATGCCCGCTTTGGTTGTTGCCGGGCCTCGGTCTGGAATTCCTTCCCCATTAGCGTCCCTTCCCGCTGGATCTTGTCCTGCAGGTCGATAATCGCCTGGATCAACTGTTCGGGACGCGGAGGGCAGCCGGGGACATACATGTCGACCGGGATGAACCGATCGATCCCCTGCACCACGCTGTAGGTATCGAACACACCACCGGTCGAGGCACACGCCCCCATCGAAATGCACCACTTCGGCTCCGGCATCTGCAGCCAGATCCGCTGCAGCACCGGCAGCATCTTCATCACGACCCGGCCCGCGACAATCATCAGGTCGCATTGCCGGGGTGAGAAGCGAAACACCTCGGCTCCAAACCGGGCCACGTCGTGCTTGCTGGCACCGGTCGCCATCAACTCGATGCCGCAACACGCTGTGGCGAATGGCATCGGCCACAGGCTGTTCTTCCGACACCAGCTCGCCAGCGAGTCGAGCTTGGTCACCATTACGTTCTCTGGAACGCTCACGTCCATTTGAACACCCCCTTGCGCCAAGTGTAGGCGAACCCAATCAACAGCACAGCCAGAAATCCACAGACAGCATAGAAGACCCCGTGCCCCTCTCCAAACGAGCCACGCTCATGCGCCGCGACGGCCCAGGGGTACAGGAACAGCAACTCGACATCAAACACCAGAAACTCAATCGCCAGCAAATAAAACCCGATGTTAAACCGTTGCCGGGCCGAGTGAACCGGGTCCATCCCCGACTCATACGGCATCATCTTGACCTCAGTCCGCTTCTTGGGACCCACCAGTTGGGCAATCACCAAGATCGACAGGGCCACAAAGGTGGAGACTGCGGCAAACAGAAAAATCGGCAGAGCGGGCATCAGTGCGTCTGGAAGTGAACCATCGGCCAGTGCAAGAGACAATCGAGCGCTATCTTATATAGGGCGCGACACCCAGAGGGCAATTGTCTGCCCAATCGTCCAAAACATGAGAATCGATACGGAGACCGCGATTTCCCCCGTAGTTTCTGGGCTGAAACGGCATCGCCCCGGAACTGCAGAAATTCCTGGCACTCACAATTCCAAGGATTGGGAGGCTCGCTCTGACTGTCTGCGAAGTGCTCGCGGACCGGAACCACCGCTTCCCAGGATCATGTCAGTGCGGAACCCTACGCTGCCGAAAATTGTTGACGCGAGCACCGTCCCCGCAAACCAGCAAGCCACCGCAACACCCCGTCGCAGCCGCGATACATAACTACCTGTTCAGGTGCCGCGGGTTAAGTGTGAGTTCGCCGTGAAGCATCCATTACCCGGGAGCTGGCCATGGTGGCCTTCCAATCCATGGAACGGCGCGGACTTCAGATCCCACACATGTAGAACAAAAGATCACTTTAGGAAAACGAAAATGGCCACGGCGAGCCAGTCAACTGGCCAGCGTGGTGAATTGCGGAGGCATGGGGGGGACGCGCCCGGTACGTCACGTTCCTTCGCCCCGCGAGTTTTCACCGTTCCAGTCTGCCAAGGCAGAACGGTTGGGCGAAAACTCGCGGGCGAAGGACTTCCCCTCCCCCAGCGAGAGACGGATAACTCACCTCCCAATGAGATACCCGCTTCCCCCTCGCCGGTTTCCCCCACGCTGGAGAAACACCTCCCCCGTGGAACTCCAGCGTGGTGAGTTGAGACCCTCGCCCCGAACGTAGCCCGGGGCCAGAGGTTCCGCAGCCCGGATTACTGGGCGGGAACGTCCGTCAGGCCCTGCTGACGGAGCTTGTATTCTTCAATTGCCCGGGCCTGATTGCTGAGCTTGAACTCAGGACCGGCCGGGAAATACTGCAGGTCGTCCTTCAGGTAATAGGCCGACGGCAGGGTTTGACCCCCGACACTCGTCTGGCACCCGGACGAGGCTCCGCACAGGGCGGCGCACCCCACGAACAGCAGTGTAGACCACACGGAAACAGGTCGCGTTTTCATGGCACGACTCACTGGCGACAACGCCATCAGAGGGGGGAACCAACGTGAACGCCAATACCTCTCCAGGGTCCTCCTGACCCCGCGACAGTATCAACGCCCCCTCTTTATCGGCCACTCCATCCCGCAACTTCGGTCAATCCCTTCAAATCCGCAGAATCCTCCCACGCGGATCGGGGCCGCCTCAGGCCGGCTTGAACACCCGCTGCAGTTCCTCCAGCGAGGTCACCCCCTCAGCGACCAGTCGCAGTCCATCCTTCTGCAGCGTCGCCTGCTTTTCTTTCTTGACCTGCTCGCGAATGGCCGCCGGGTCGCCCCCCTTTTGAATCACTTCCTTGATTCCAGGGGTCACCTCCAGCACCTCGAACATCGCCACCCTGCCGAAATACCCCACATCCCCACATTTGCCACACGGCTCGGGCTGTTCCTTCGGATCGTCCGGAGGAGGGGGCACGCGATACAGGGTCTTCACCGATTCATCCAGCCCCAACTTCTTCAGAAAGTCGGGTTTGGGACGGTAGGGGGCCTTGCAGTCGGGGCAGAGTCTGCGAAACAGCTTCTGCGTCACCAGGGCCTTCAGGCCATTCGCCACCACCCCGGCATCTCCCACCAACTGCACCAGTTGCGCCACGCCCGAGGCGGTATCTTTCGCGGGCATCTCGCTGATCAACGTCAGTTCTTGTGCCTCGCCGAACATGGGCTTCGCCACGGCAGCACTCTTCACGGGGTCGACCAAAATCACGTTGGCCTCTTTGCGGCGCAGTCGGACCAGCGAATCGGTCAGAGATTCCCCTTCGGGCTTGTCGTCGTAGGTCGAAACGCCAAACAGCGTCCGCCCCCCCGGGTCCGCCATGCAGAAGACCGTGTACTGGTACGAATCGACGTTCTTCAACAGGCCGAACATCGTGGTGGTTGTGCCCGAGCCGGGAGGCCCGACCGCCAGAATCACTCCGGGCTGCACCGAAATCTCGCGCAGCCGCTGGCGCATCGGTTCGCCCATCCCCAGTTCGGTCAGCGATTCCAGCTTCTGGGCGACATCCTGGATGCGCACCATCAGCCGTTCCCCCTCGGGAACCGGGGTACTGGAGACCCTCAACACATATTTCTTCCCCTCGAACTCGGCTTTCAGCCCCCCCTGCTGAGGAGCCTGCCGCTCTTTCGAGTCGAGCCCCGCCACCAGCTTCAGCACCTGGGTGATCGCCAGGGTCTCGGGCTTCGAGAGCTTCCCACCCGACTGGGGCATGCCATCGATGTAAATCGTGACCAAGCCGCCCGGCCCCTTGGGCTCGACTTTCACCGAGTCGGCCCGCAGAGACATGGCATCGGTCACCACGTCTTTGGCACGCACCAACCCCGCTTCAACCAGCTTGGCGTGCGCCTTGAGGTTCACTTCCTGGCCGTTGATCGGCCCCTGAAAACTGACGGGTTCAATCTCCCGTTCCTCGTCCGCCTCTGCCTTCCCCTTCTTCTTGCCGAAGAATCCAAAAATCATCGCGCAGTCCTCGCGGAATCAATCGCCAAACAGACGGGGGAAGTCACCGTCCCACACCAAACACACCACCACAACCTGAGACCACCACACCTGTCAGTCAGACGCGTCGGCCGGACCTGTCCGGTCCGCCGCGGGCCCACCGACTCTTCCGTTGAGGGTCTAGATCAAGCCGTATTTCTTCAGGGTTTCCCGCATGCGGGTCTCTTCCGTGGGTGACAGTGCCGTCATCGGCAACCGTACTTCCCCGGTATCGCGCCCCAGCATCTTCATCGCCCCCTTGATGGGAATCGGGTTGGTCGCCAATCCCAACAGATCGCGGCAAAGAGGGAACAGCTTCAGGTGCCAGCGCTGCGCCTCGGCCAGATTGCCCGCCCGGAAGGCCTTGATCATCGCCTGCACATCGCGGGGCACGATGTTTCCCACCACCGACACCACCCCCTCGCCCCCCAACGCCATCATCGGCAGCGTGAGGCTGTCGTCTCCCGACAGCAGCGTGAGGTTGGTCAGCGCCTTCACCTGCGAGGCCTGGTCCATCGACCCGGTCGATTCCTTGATGGCCACCACCGTCGGCAGCTCGGCAATCCCTGCCACCACGTCGGGCTCCATGTTCTTCGCAGTCCGCCCAGGAATGTTGTACAGCACGATCGGCAGGCTCGACGCCTCGCTGATCGCCTTGTAGTGCTGATAGAACCCCTCCCCCATCGGCTTGTTGTAGTACGGGGCCACAATCAGCGCCCCATCCGCCCCCTTCGACTGGGCGTATTTCGTCAGCCGCACCGCCTCGCGGGTGCTGTTGGAACCGGTCCCCGCCATCACTTTCACGCGGCCGGCCACCTGTTCGCAGACCACCGCGATGACCCGCTCATGCTCGGCGTGAGACAGCGTGGGGCTCTCCCCCGTGGTCCCCACCGGACTCACGCAGTCGACGCCGTTTTCGATCTGCCAGTCGACCAGCTTTCGCAGCGCCGCCTCGTCAACTTCCCCATTCTTGAAGGGGGTCACCAGGGCCACGGTCAAACCCGCGAACTGCACACCTTTGGTACTCATCTCTCCGCCTGACTCGACCCGCCTGGGGCCAGTTCAAAAACCCATCAGAAACAATCACTCCACCGGGTCCCGTCCCAACCCGCATGGCACACCCGCTGTCACTCAACAATCACTTCCGGAACACTTTCGGACCGCTCCGCCGTCCCATCGCAACCGAGACGTCAGCCGCGGTTTTTCCAGTCCACACCGGCCAATTTCGCCAGTGCCAGGTGCAGGGCATGGGTGCCATTGCGCCCCATCCCCTGGGCCTGCACCGCCAGGTACAACTGGTTCGCCAGTGCCAAGCCTGGCAGGCACAGTCCCATCCGCCGCGACTCCTCCAAGGCAATTCCCATGTCCTTGATGAAGTGCTCGACAAAAAACCCGGGATCGAAGTTGTTGTTCATGATCCGCGGCCCGAGGTTCGACAGCGACCAACTGCCAGCCGCGCCACTCCCCACCGATTGCAGCACCGTCGGCAGGTCGAGCCCCGCCTTGTACCCGTACAAGAGTGCCTCGCAGACCCCAATCATCCCGCTGGCAATCAGAATCTGGTTGACCATCTTCGTGTGCTGCCCCGCCCCCGGGCCCCCCTGGTGCACAATCGTCTTCCCCATGGCGTTCCACAGGGGATTGAGCGCCTCCACCACCGCTTTGTCACCCCCCAGCATGATCGACAACCGCGCCTCGCGGGCCCCAATGTCCCCCCCCGAGACAGGGGCATCCACACTGTGGACCCCCTTCGCCTTCGCCGCATCGTAGATCTCCACCGCCAACGACGGTTCGCTGGTGGTCATGTCGACCAGCACACTTCCCGGGGCGGCCCCCGCCAGCGCTCCCTGTCCGCCCAGCATCACCTCCCGCACATCGCGCGGGAAACCGACGATCGTGAAGATCACATCCGAATTCCGGGCGACTTCCGCCGGCGAATCGGCCCAGCGGGCCCCCCGCCCCACCACCGCCTCAGCCTTCGAGCGATTCCGGTTGTAGACCGTGGCGGCGAACCCGGCGGTCATCAGGTGCCCCACCATGCTCGAGCCCATCACGCCCGTGCCAATCCACCCCACCCGGGTCTTCCCCGGTTCAATCTTCGGAATGCTCATCGAGACCTGTGCCGCACCAAAACAGGAAAAATCACCTTGCCCCTGAGAGGTCGGGAGTATATCGCCCGCCCCCCCGGAAGTCACCCAACGGCTTGTCCCGCCCCGGCTCTTCCCTCCTGCCCGGCGGCGGGCCAGAATGTCGGCATGAATGCCCTTGTCACCGGAGGGGGCGGCTTCCTCGGCCTCGCCCTCGTCGAACAACTTGTCCAGCGGGGAGACCATGTGCGGGTCCTCTGTCGGGGAGACTATCCCCGCCTCCGCGAACTGGGGGTCGAACAGGTTTCCGCCGACATCCGCGATGCCCCCCGGGTCGCCGCCGCCTGCCAAGACATCGACACCGTCTTTCATGTGGCCGCCGTCTCGGGAATCTGGGGAGACTGGTCGTATTATCACTCAATCAACACCCTGGGAACCCTCAACGTGCTGGCCGGTTGCCGTGCCCACCACGTCCGCCGGCTCGTCTACACCAGCTCTCCCAGCGTGGTCTACGACGGCCGCGATCACATTCAGGCCGACGAGTCGCTCCCCTACCCCACCCGGTTTCTCTGCCATTACCCCCACTCGAAGGCTCTGGCCGAACAGGCCGTGCGAAAGGCCGGCAGCGACGGCTCGCTGCTTTCGGTCTCGTTGCGCCCCCACCTCATTTGGGGACCGCGCGACAACCACCTGATCCCCCGGCTGATCGCCCGCGCCCGGGCGGGCCGGCTGGTGCGAGTCGGTCCCGGCACCAACCGCATTTCCATCTCGTATGTCGACAACGCCGCCGCTGCCCACCTGCAGGCGGCCGACGCGCTCACCCCCGGCTCGCGCCTCAATGGGCAGGCCTATTTCATCAACGATCCCGAACCAGTCGCGATGTGGGCCTGGATTGACGAACTGCTCCGCCGCGCTGGGCTCCCCCCCGTGCGACGCGCCATTCCCGCCGGGCTCGCGTATGCCGCCGGGTGGACACTCGAACGGCTCTACGCCCTGCTGGGCCGCTCGGCCGAACCCCCCATGACCCGCTTCCTCGCGCAGCAGCTCTCCGGGTCACATCATTATTCCATCGAGCGGGCCCGCCGCGATTTCGTCTATGGCCCCCCGGTCGACCACGCCACCGGCATGGACCGCCTCACCCCCGACCTCATTCGCCTCGCCTCTTCCTGAACCCCTCCGTCTGAACCCCATCGCGCCGCCATGCCCCTACTTGCCGGTCTCGACCTCGGCACCACCAAGCTCACCGCGATTGCGTTTGACCCCGATCGCGGAGACGTCGTCGGCCGCAATGCCCTTCCCAACGAAGCCAACATCACATCCCCCGCCGACAGGGCCCTCGGACGATCGGAATGGGATGCCAGCCAGATTGTCGCCCGCGGCTTCGACTGCCTGCGGCACCTGCTGCGCGATCTGGGACCGCGCCGGAATGAACTGGCCGCGATCGGCATCACCGGGCAGCAACATGGCACTGTGTTGGTGCAGGCTGACCTGCAACCGTTGACCCCCCTCATCAATTGGCAAGACCGCCGGGGGAACGAACCCATCCCCGGGACGACCGAGACCTGGGTCGATCGCGCCCGGCAACTCGTGGGAGACAGTGCCATCGAGCGGTGCGGGTGCCGTTTGCAGACCGGCTTTCTCGCGACCATTCTCTTCTGGCTGCGGGAGCAGGGGCGGCTTCCCGAACGGGGCCAGGCCTGCTTTGTGATGGACCTGTTCGCCGCACACCTCACCGGCGGCCGGCTGGCTTGCGAACCGACCGCCGCGGGCAGCAGTGGTGTGTTCGCCCCCGCCTCCCGCGCGTGGGACGCTCCGTCACTTGCCGCTTTGGGGATCGATCCCGCCTGGCTTCCCCCCGTCTGCGAGGCCAATCAGCCGCTGGGATCTCTCGCGGCGCGTTGGGTCCGCGAGTTCGGCTTGCCAGGCCCCATTCCCATCGCACCGGCTCTGGGCGATCACC
>JBKCTR010000478.1:0-3811 GCA_046318755.1 Planctomycetaceae bacterium | reverse complement strand
GCCCCCACGTTGGCCCCTCCGGAGACGATGTTCATCGTCTCGGAGATCTCGGTCTCCTGGGTCAATTCGCGGGTGAACTCCTCGGGCGACCGTTCTTCCGAGAACAGCGATTCGATCGCCACTTTCACATCATCGAATTGGACCTGGTAGGTCAAAAACAGCAGGCTCAGCACCACCGCCAGGTGCAGTCCGGCTGACAGCAGGAACGCCGAGATTTCCGAGCGTTTCAGGCGAAAGGTGGCTGGCATGGGGACGATTCCGGGCGAAAGTCAACAAGCCCGGGCAAGGGCTCAAACACAGGGGGCCGACACGGGTGGAAGAGGGGGCTCTGGCGGACGGGGGGTGTCCCCCGGGCCGCAAGACCCAATCAGAACTTGGGCTTCAGAGCTTGGGCAGATCTCGTGGCTTGGCTGGCGCGGGGCGCTTCTTGGCCTCTTCGCGGGCCCGCTCCTCGGCCAGCATGATCTGCCGCTGGGCCTCTTGCTGGCTGGTGTTGGCGGCGAACAGGGCCGGGTTCTTGAACTCCTGCCATTCCCAGCCCATGGGGGTCGACAGTTCGAGTTCGGCAATGTGCGCCCAAGGGGTGCCGGCGTGTTCGTCCATCACCCGTTTGAGGTACATCGAGGCCCGCTTCTCTTCCTTCTTGATGGCCGCCCCACTGTTGATCGTCTTGGAGGGAACGATCTTCCATTCGTTGCTCTCCTTGTTGGCGAAGGGGCGGGGGCTCGACTTCATCTCGGCCAACATCAGGTTGTAGCCGTCGGCCCGTACCCGCATCGCCAGAGCCCGGCCCAGGGCCAGGTCATAGGCGGCCCGCCAGCGCGGCTCGGAGATCTTCTCGCGGTCTTTCTCTCCCACGGTCAACCCTTCGGCCAACCGGTTGATCTTGTAGATCAACTCGGCCGCCGGTTTCTGCGCTTCATTGACCGTCTCGCGCAGCACGTTGTCGTTGTAGGCGGGGAAATCCAGCCGGGGCAGCGGAATGTTGTCGATCTTCGAGGCCTTCGCCGTGGTCACCAGGGCCAGCTTGGCCTTGTTGATCTTCAATTGCTTCTGGTACTCGGTGATCGGGCGATAGTCGGGCGTGTAGCTGCGCATCACCGCCGGGCTGAACTTCAGGCGGGAATCTTCCTGGGCCACAAAATACAGCCCCCCCGTTTCCTTGCAGAGCCGCGTCAGCCCATACGGGCCATACCCCGACGACATCTGGTCGAGATCCACCCCGCGGTTCCCCCACAGCCCCACGTTCAGCGATTCGGGCTCGACCGTCTCGGGACCGGCGTCATACGCCAGCCGCACCGATTCGCCATCTTCGAACTTCCAGTCCATGAAGGCCTTCTCCCGGCCAAAGGGGGCGACGTTCCCCACCACATAGACCCGGATGCCCCCCCGACGGCACAAGACCAACGCCTCTTCCAGCCACCGCTCGGCATCATCTCCCTTTTCGTCGGTGATGATGAAGAACCGCACGTTCCGTCCCTTGCCACGTTCCCGCAGGAACCGCTTGGCCAGTTCGGTGACCGCCACGAACACGTTCTCTTTGCCCGAGGGGTCGTTGGCAATGCTGCGGACCTTGGGAATCAGCGACTTGATGTCGGAGGTGGGCTTCTCGTTGATGATCGCGAACTTCTCGCCGTAGGTCGCCACCACCGTCTGCAGCGAGTCGGTCCCTCCCTCCCCCAGCGACTCCAACTGGCGGTAGACATTCTCGAACCGGTCGGCGATGACGTTGCGGCGTTCCTTGAGCGACAGCGATTGGTCGAAGAGCCAAACCACCGTGGTCTTTCGCTCGTGCAGCGACTGCTGAATCTCCCAGGTGAGCCGGTCAATCGCTCCCTCGACGCCCCCACCTCCCTGGGCGGTGTTTTCGACCGTTCCCCCCGTGGTCTCCACGGTGCCGCTGAAATCGCCCTCTTTGGGCAGCATGGGACCCTCCGCCGCCAGGGTCACTTCGGGATCAATCGCCTCGGCGGTCCGCTCGATTCCCTTTTCGGCATTCTGTTGTACCGACTCGGCGGTGGGGGCGGCGATGCTGCCGGCCCCCAGCAGCGAATTGACCTCGGCGGTGGTTCCCACCTGGTCTTGCAGCGAGCTGTCGAAGTGAATTTCCTGCTGCAGCTCTTCCAGGGCACTGAGAATCGGCGCCTCTTGGGAACTCTCGAGGTGATACCGGAACAGCATGAGGGCCAGCAGCGCCACGGCATGGATCGCAATGCTGACTGACCAGCCGGGAAGATCGTCCAGCGACAGCCACTGGGGCAGCCAACGCGCCCCTTGGGGCGATTCGACCATGTCATCGACCGGCTTCGCCCCCTGCGAGGAAGCCACAGACCGTGTCGTACTGGGAATCGAGGCTGCACTCATGACGCTCTTCCCTCAATCTCGCTGAAGCGAAGCCCGATCCGGCCTTTGGCTGGACGCGTTTTTCGCGGGTGAGTTTCCCCTCATCTTCGATCTGTAGTCTATACCGAATGCCAGCCTGCGGGAACCATGATCCCGCCGTTTTCGCCCCTCTTTGGCCGACTCATCCAGGCCGTCTCCCCATCCTTCAGCCTCGGTCTGGCCGGGGCCTCCCGCGGCTGGACTCGGTCGATTTGGACAGGTTCGTTCTGGCGTTGGCCGGCGGACCTTCTCTGCCGTCCCCCAACCGCCGTGGCGGCCCCCACGGTGTCGCCTTCGCCAAGGTACGAAAAAACCCGGCGGGTAGAGCCCGCCGGGTCCAATCGACACTCCGCGACTCGCCACCCCCCACAGCGATTGTGGAGGGGGACATCTGATCACACATCCGCGATCTCGACCCTCAAGTCAGGCCGAGAAACTGCTGCCGCAGCCGCAACTCTTGACGGCGTTCGGGTTGTTGAACGTGAAGCCACGCTTCTCCAAGCCGTCGAAAAAGTCGAGCACCGTTCCATCCAGGAACAACTCGCTCTTCTTGTCGACCGCCACCCGCACACCGTGTTGCTCTTCAATGACGTCCTTCATGGGATCCGACGCTTCATCAAATCCCAGGCTGTACTGAAAGCCACTGCAGCCACCCCCCACAACGCCGATTCGCAGCACCATGTTGGTGATTTGCTTGTCGGACATCACACGCTGAACTTCTTTCGCAGCCTTCTCGGTCAAGGTGATCGGCATCTCACTCACTCCTGGTCTGCCCGGGGCGAATCCCGCCCGGCATGGGTTGTTCTCTGGGCCGCACCGTTAAACACAATTGCGGCAGTGAAAATTATAACAAACCACCACGAAAATCAACACCCGATTGTCGCAGCACCCGCCGGCCGACAGGTCGACGGGCCGTGCCGACTGGCCACAGTTTGGCATCACGGTCAGCCCATTCAGCCGGCTGCCACTCTCCCGCGGCCAAGGTCCCGAATGCGGCCCGGCCCTGGCCGTTGTTCGTCCCGCACCTGCGATTTGGAACACCGGCCCGGGTGTGGCGCGGGGATCTGGGGTCCGCAGCCCCTGGCTTTGGAAGTTCGGTCCCGACGCATTAAATTGAGGTCTCTGCCGCGCGAGCACACTGCCGACTCGCGGGTGGCTGCTGACCTGGCCTCCTCTGACCGACTCGATTCGAATTTCATGCGTTTCACCAAGATGCACGGTGCCGGCAATGACTACGTCTACGTCAATGCCTTTCAAGAACGGCTCCCCGTGGACCTCGCTCCGTTGGCCATTGCGGTCAGCGATCGGCACACGGGAATCGGGTCGGACGGTCTGATTCTGATCGGTCCCTCCGAGGTGGCTGACGCCCGCATGCGGATGTTCAATGCCGATGGGAGCGAGTCGGAAATGTGCGGCAATGGCGTGCGGT
>JBKCTR010000477.1:0-2636 GCA_046318755.1 Planctomycetaceae bacterium | reverse complement strand
CCTTCAGGTAACCCTCGAAGCGCATCCCGAATTCATTCCCCCGGCCCGCGACGCCGAGGTTGAACCCGGCGCTCTCCCCTTCCTTGACCGGCTTGAGCTTGTCGTAGTCGGGAACGTTGTTCCAACTGCCGTGATAGACCTTGAACTTCCAGTTGGGATTGCGGGGCTTCACCTCGACCGGGCCCACCAGGTAATTCGCCAGATCCAGCGCCTCTTGAGGATTCGAGACCAGCCGTGGCATGCGGCCCGAGGGGCGGACGACATGCGGATTTTCGAGGAAGGTCGCCAGGCTGGAAATGCTGTACTTGGCCGTCAGGTCTCCCAGCGGAATCGAAGACTGGGTCGGAACTGAGGCTCCTTCCCGAGGGGCATGACAGGCGACGCAGCCAATCTGGTGAAACAGGTTCTTGCCGCGACCGATCGCCTGTGCGTCGGACGATTTTTCCGCCAGGGTTCCGGTCGATGCCAGGAGGTGTGCCAGAGCCTTGGCGGCCGGGGCCCGCTCGGCCTCGGGCAAACCGCGCAGCAGATCGGGCATGGTGGTCCCGGGCTTCACACCATGCGGATCGGCCAGGTACGCCTGCAGCCATTCGGGCCGGGCCCGCTCACCAATCTTGTCCAGCACCGGGCCGGGGCGACGGATCAGCGAATTCGCCAGCGCCTCCGGGGCGGCATGACAGACCGTGCAATTGAGTTCCGTCAGCAGCAACCGGCCCCCGGCGACGTTGTCACCCTGGGCCGACGCGTGGAACCGTTCGAACGCGGGGACCACCGGCCGGCGGGCTTCCTTCTGTGCATCGCGCGGCAGCACCCAGATGTTGCGGTACCGGATCGGGTTGCCGTGGTCTTGCAGATAAATCGGACCCACCTCGGCCGACTCCTGGTTCGGGGCCGCCGTGGTGATGCGGGGCAACTCCACATCTTCATGAATCAGCACGCCGTGGTGCCGGACCGTCACGAGGGCATTCGCGTTTTTCTTCCCATCCTTGTCGAACCGGGCGGCGGTGAAAATGGCGTCGTAGGTCTGCCAGGCGAGCGGCGGCAGGCACATGTTGACGTCGGGATCCTTGATCGAATAGATCCCGCCGCACTCGTTGTCTTTCCCTTCGAGCCCGAACGAGTCGAGCATCTGGGTCTCGTAGCGTCCCTGATAATAGAGTCCGCTGTTCCCGCGTCCCTGACCGCGGGCGAGGGGCATGTAGGGAGTCCGGAACTCGATGTGAATCGAAAAGTCCTGGAAGGTGTCGATGCTGGTGACCCCCTGTTCCAGCAGCTTGTCGGTCGAGAGCCGGGCTCCGTCGCGCCAATGCTTCTTCAGACTCTCGGGGGTGCCGTCGAACAGCACCACCGCCCCTTCGGGGGGCTTCGCTCCCAGCGTCGGGCTCTTTCGTTCGGTCTTCTTGAGCTGCAGGTCGGCGATGGTCTTCTTCAGCTCGTCCCGATCTTCCTCGGCACTCTGCTTGAGGGCCCCGTTCCAGCCCGCTCCGGGAAGTCCCCCGCGGTAGGTCACCACCTGGAATTTCCCCTGACCGAGGGCCACTACCTGCACTCCCAACTCGGGCCCGACATATTCCCCCTGCAGGGCGAAGTCGGGATCGGCGGCGGCCGCCGCCTCGGGTGTGGTGAACCCCTTCTGGAGATCCTCGGCCCCCGCGATCCTCGGGGAGACCAGCGTCAGCAGGGCGATAAGAAACAGCGTGCGGTGCAACATGCCTCTCGCTCTTCAAGTGGGACGGCTCCGCGCCGAAGACGCGGGTTCGCAGGGCGGTTTCGGGGAGACTCTCTGCGACCGGGACCCGCTGAACGCGGGCCCCGGCGACGCGATCGACTAGAGGTAGTCGTTGATGATGTTCTCCAGCAGCTCCTGGCGGCCGCTGGCGTTGGGCTCGGGATTTCCCTTCTCAAGCATGTAGGCTTCGAGATCGGTGAAGTGCACGCTCCCCAGCTCGATCTTCCGGCCGATGCCGTCGTCGTAGCTGGCGTAGCGCTTCTGGATCACTTCCTCGAGCACCTTGTCGCGACGGATCGCGGCGGCGACTTTCGCCCCGCGGGCGAACGCGTCCATTCCCCCGATGTGGGCGTAGAACAGGTCGACCGGCTCGAAGCTTTCGCGACGCACCTTGGCGTCGAAATTGATCCCGCCGGGAGCCAGGCCCCCCTGCTTCAAAATCACCAGCATGCACTGCGTGGTCAGGTAGATGTCGGTGGGGAACTGGTCGGTGTCCCAACCCAGCAACAGGTCGCCGGTGTTGGCGTCGATGCTCCCCAGCACCCCCTGCATGCGCGAGTATTCCAGCTCGTGCATCATCGTGTGCCCCGCCAGCGTGGCGTGGTTGGTCTCGATGTTCAGCTTCACCCGGTCGAGCAGCCCGTACGCCCGCAAAAAGTTCAGGCAGGCCGCGGCGTCGAAGTCGTACTGGTGCTTCGTCGGCTCCTTCGGCTTGGGTTCGAACAGGAACTGCCCCTTGAAGCCGATGGTCCGGGCGTGGTTCGAGGCCATGTGCATGAACCGCGCCAGGTGGTCGAGCTCGCGCTGCATGTTGGTGTTGTAGAGGTTCATGTACCCCTCCCGGCCACCCCAGAAGACGTAGTTCTCGCCCCCCAGTTCGTAGGTCACCTCGATCGCCTTCTTCACC
>JBKCTR010000476.1:0-4482 GCA_046318755.1 Planctomycetaceae bacterium | reverse complement strand
GCCCAGACGTGCGATGGAACGTCGTACAGACCGACAATCTGCAGCCCGTGTTCCAGTTCGATGGTGGACCAACACGCCGCAATCGAAGGTCACACCATCCGAAACGCCAAGTTCACGCGTGACGTTGTTCGACCAGCCGATGAAAGGTCAGGAAAACGACTGGGGACGAATCCCGAACGATCGAGGTGCGCGTTTCCCAGAGGTTACGGCCCTCGCATCATGGCGACTTTGGATCGGGAAACATTCCAGCCGTGTCTTCCGGTCTTGTGGGCCGAGGCCCCGGCTCCGGATCGGGTATGCCCCGAGGCCGTGGTACGAACTTCGACGGCAGGACCGCTGTACCTTTCTCCTCAGAGCAACCCACGATCGTCAGGCCGACTGCCGCAAGAACCAAGAATGACCAGGCGCGAAGCAAACTCATTGATTCCGTCCTTCTGAAGGAGTCGCAGTCTTGAAGGGACGAGGGACGCCGAGCCCGGGCCCAGCAGGACGCCAACCGCCGATTCACAAAAGAGCGTGCGGCATCTTGTTGCCGTACCCGCCCGTGGCAGCGAGAGAACTCGTCAAGGAGAAGCGGGTTCGGGAGCGAAAGAATTGTCCGCTCGGTCAGCGAACATGTTCGCTGAGGTCAGTTTTGAGTGGGGACCGGGATCGGAAGTGTATGGACGAGGGGTGAACTGTGAAGGCATTACAACGGTGCAGTCGGGCCAACTGCCGAAGCCGGTGAGCAAGACAACCAGCACTCGAACGAGGGAGAATAAGGAGGAAAGCAAGCCTTGCCCTCGAGCGGGGAGCCGAACGCCACTCGGCAGGCGTTTTTCCCTTTCGACGATCGACTGATCGCACCTCATTCGAGAGGCACACTCACCAGAGGAGTGGAGCTGACGCCTCGTATGGTGCGGGGAGGAAGGGGGCGATCAGGACAGCAGTGTCATTTCGGCGCAGGCCAAGTGACAGACCTGCGGGCGGCCCGCAGGTCTGCCGCCGGAGACCGCTTAGGGCGAACCGACGTCGGGAGCGACTCTGGCTCCCTGAATTGGAGAAGCATCCGAATTCGAATCGTCGGAGACTGGACCCACCTGCAGTCCATTCGGAGGACGGGGTGTGACCTTGGTGGGCATTTCCGACGCAGCCTTGCTCCCGGAACAGCCACTGAGCAGAAGGCAGCCCATCAACCCCAACAACGCCGGCCAACAGCAGCACATACGCATGACAGACCTCTCTGGTCAAACACCGGGTCGCACGGGGCCGCGTCGGCAAGCGGGGATCCTGAGAGCGGTGACTGTGGTTTGTGGGGGACGGAACGGAAACAGCCGACAATGCCCGATGGGGGCCAAGTGGATTCTCGAGTCCGATCACAGGACCGAAGTTCATGCCTTGTTCGTGGACAACCGGAATTGGCACGCAGGAAACACAAGTCTCCAGGATTCACCCGGACGCGGCGGGGATCGTGCAGAACGCAGAACGAGATTCCGATGACCGGCAAGGCTGGCCCGGTCAGCTACGAAACCGGCATGGATGCTGGCCGTGGATCAAATCCACTCACCTCAATTTTACAGTCGCGCGCGGATTCAGGCCAACAGAGCACTCACTCCAGGGCGAGGCATCCTAAAAAAAGAGACCTGCGGTGAGGCCGCAGGTCTCTGGCGAACATCGATCACGGCGAGCCGGGATCGGGAGCAACGCTTTCCCCCGCACTGCTGGAGGCAGGGGTCGTCGATCCGGGAGCGGTGGGTTGGCCAGTCTTCAGACCTTCCGCGGGCCGGGGCACGACTTTCGTCGGCATTTCCGCCGTATTGCTCTTGGAGCAGCCATTGATCAGCAAGCAGCCCATCAAACCAAACAAAACCGGCCAACAGCAGTGCAGACGCATGGAGCATACCTCTCTGGTCAAACAGTCCGACGTGACGACCCGTGGATGAAACCGTGGGGCTGACGAAGGTGCAGGACCGGTCTGTGAGGAGGGACAGAAACATGCCTTCCGAAATTCGGGAGGCTGAAAAGAGACGTCGCCAGCGAGTCAGTCAACTGAAACGCAGGCGACGTCAAAGACTCACGCCAAACATTACTGCTCGAAGGAGACAGGTTCCTGGTCATTCACGCCGCTGTGGCGACGATAGTTCAGGGCGTTGATGTTGTTGCCGACGAAGCGGACACTGCCGT
Organism: Planctomycetaceae bacterium; assembly: GCA_046318755.1. GTDB lineage: Bacteria > Planctomycetota > Planctomycetia > Planctomycetales > Planctomycetaceae > UBA10511. Next base: position 2,319 of record JBKCTR010000476.1, on the reverse strand, counting down.
CAGCAATGGCGAAGTGCAACCCACCCGTGTGGTACGATCCATATTGGTACCAGTTGTTGGTGCCATCGCATTTGCCCGGACCCCACGCCGTCGGCATGGCACCCAGTGTCATCCAGAAGTAGTTGTACTTGTCGCCGCCGCTTACTTCACCGAACGCGAAGGTGTTGCTCGAGCCGTCATGAATGTCACCCATGGTGGTCTTGGACCAGCCACCGAAAATGCCGTTCCACTTCCGCCAGTTGTTCTTCAGGATGCCCACACCGCCCGCGACCCCGAGGTAATTGGTGCGGCCGATATTGTAATCCTTCAGGGTGATCCAGCCACCGAGCGAACCGGCGCCGCCCGAAGGATTGCACTTCTGACCTTCAGTACTGGTGTCGTTGCAGAAGCCATGCAGCACGAAGAACTCAGAAAACTGTTCCGATCCGAGCTGGGGATCGGAGGGGCAGAGATAGCCGGGGATCTTGGCCTGAGACATGTCCCAGGTGCTGTCATAGTTCCACCAGATGGGCCGGGTGCTGGTGCAAGGGCCGGGAGGGGGAGAGTCGGGATCGAGACCTTTCCAGGCGTCAATCCGATTGTACAACGGGCTGTTATCCATGTAGGGGAGGATGAACGCCATCAGTCCAATTCCCGAATACCCTCCATACATCATGTGCGAGCAGTTGGCATCCATCTGCACGGCACCGGGGGGGAATTGGCGATAGGTATCGTGGAAGTTGTGGGTTGCCAGAATAATCTGCTTCAGATTGTTCTTGCACTGCGTCCTCCGGGCGGCCTCACGGGCCTGCTGAACGGCGGGCAGCAGCAACGCCACCAGGATGCCGATGATCGCAATGACCACCAGCAGCTCAATGAGAGTGAAGCCTGCGCGAGACCCGGAGCTTCGCACAGCCCCCCGGTTCCCCGATTGTTGTCGCACAATCTGCATGTGGAAACTCCAGAAAGAAAGACCAACGAAACACAAACAGAGAACACCGAGAGAAGTCTCGGAAACAAAGTTCAGCCCACGCCCAATCAACCCCACCCCGCTCAATTACAATGCAAAATTTGTACGCATTGCGTGGGAAAACTTCCAGAAAATTCTCCATTCCCCAACGATTTTTGAGACCCAGACATCGAATTCGGCGGGAAGACCCCGATTTCTGCACAAAAGCCCGTCGCGACTTCGCTCCCCAGGGGCTTGTTTTGACCAATTTGCAGGCCGGGGGGCTTGGTTCAATTCCGCTTTCTTGAGCCGCTGTGAGGGGTGGTGCTGCTTGTTGTGTGAGCGATGGTGCCGTTGTTGTGGGCTTGTTTGCAGCGCGGCTTGATGACAGATGGGGCCTGTTATCAACCGGGATGTCGATAAAATGATTTGACTTCTGGTATTGCTTGATATCAAAATGACTCAGCCGCGGATGGATCTGTGGCGATCTGAGTGGCGGGTGAGTTCTCTGGGAGTCGATTGTGGGAAAAAGTCTGAATTCATCGATGGGATCGAATGCGCTGATTATGGCGGACCCTGTCTGGATTGCCCCTTCCGACGCCGATCCGCACTCCCTCCCCCCGACCCGGTTCTGGCACGAGTGTTTGGTCCCCTGCAGTGCCTCCGAGCCGGTGGACTCGTCCCAGTTCCTGCCACCGCAGTTACTGGAGCTGGCCTCGGAGTCCTCCGCGACCTGGACCGCGGTTTTGCGCTGGGATGCGGCTTGGACAACGCTGGCGGAATGGGGGCGACGTCCGCCGGAGGCTGCTCTGGAAGGACCTGGGCAGGCGCTGCGGAATCGCCCCGGTGTGGCTCGCTGTGGTCTGCAGTGGAAGGGGGGAGGGCAAACCCTCTGGCTGGTGGGACAGTCGGAAGTGGCTGAAAATCTGGTGTCGGACTGGCTCCTGGTGGTCGCGGTTCCGGGAACCGAGACCGACCTGCCCGTCGCGGATCTCGAGTCTCGGCTGGCCGCGTGGCGCACCGCGCTGCGGATCCTCGATCGCCGACGTCACGATGCCGAGCATCTGCGCAGACTGCGGGAAATCCTGCGGGTGTCCACCGAACTGATTGCCCTGCCGGACATGGTGAGTGGCCTCCGGCACTTGGCCGAGGCCGCCACCGCAATCCTCGATTGCGAGCGGGCCAGTCTCTTTATTTGGGATCGGGAGAGTCGCGAGTTGATGGCCTGTCCGGCCTTGGGAGTGGATGGGGAGTTTCTGCGCATTCCGGACGACCGCGGGATTGCCGGGGAGTGCGTGCGCACCCGGCGGGTCGTGCAGGTGGATGATGTCACTCTCGACCCCCGGTTTGATTCCCGCGTCGATCAGGAGACCGGGTACCACACCCGAAAT
>JBKCTR010000475.1:0-4008 GCA_046318755.1 Planctomycetaceae bacterium | reverse complement strand
CCAACCACCCGGCCGAACCATTCCTGAAGGGAATGCATACCCTAGCCCGGGGTTGCCGAGCGGAGCGCTGGCTACCCCGGGTGGGCGTCCCCAAACGTCGCTTCATTCCTGAAGGGAATGCATATGGGGGACCTGGTTTCGACTCGGTTCAGGAATAAACTCGCTGTCGTGGCCCGTGCCACGCCCCACGGTCCGACGAACCACGCCCCACGCTCCACGCTCCACGGTCGTTGACGTGACAACGCCCCAGGGCCTTACCGCGACAGCCAACCCCCATCGATTTCGACGATGCTGCCATGCATATAGTTGGCCGCATCGGACGCCAGAAACACGCACAGTCCCCCGATCTCTTCGGGCATGCCCCAGCGGCCGCAGGGAATGCGGTCGAGAATCTGCTGTCCTCGGACGGGATGGTACTTGAGGGAATTGCTCATGGTGGTTTCGAAGTACCCCGGGGCAATGCAATTGACGTTGATTCCCCGGCTGCTCCACGAGACCGCCAACGACTTGGTCAGTCCGGCAATGCCATGCTTTGCGGCCGCATAGGCCGAGATGTTCAACCCCCCCTCGAAGCTCATCACCGAGCCGATGTTGATGATCTTCCCCCGGCCCCGGGGCAACATGTGCCGGGCCGCCTGCTGCGACAGGTCGAACGCCGCGTGCAGGTGCACTTCGACCAGTTCGCGCCATTGATCCTGCGGATACTCTTCGGGAGGGAACCGGGTCCCTCCCCCGGCGTTGTTCACCAGGATATCCAGAGAGCCGAGTTCCCCCACCACGCGGTCGATCAGTCCCGCGCGGTCTTCGGGGCGGGCCATGTCGGCCCGAAATCCATAGAACCGCCGGCCCAGTTCCGTCACCCGTTCGCGCAGTGGGGCGTCATCCCCGCCCCGGGAGACACAGGCAATGTCGGCCCCCGCCTCGGCCAGCGCGCCGGCCATCGCGAAACCGAGTCCGCGACTTCCCCCGGTGACAAGGGCCACACGCCCATCCAATTTGAAAAGGTCGAGGATCATGATGTGGTTCGAACGGAAAACAAAGACCAGGGAAGGCGACGGAGTGGAACGAGTTCGGGGCTGCCGACTCGAGGCCCTCAACAGATTGCTGAGGCCTCTTCGCGGTACTGGACGACAGTCGGTAATCGTGCGTGAAACGTCGACGTCGGCCGAACCGCTGACGGAAGCCACCTGCGGGACTCTAACGGGTGGGCAACACTTCGGGGAGGCTGGCGCAGATTTCGCTCCACGCCTCGGGCAGCGGAGCCTGCAGCACGAGAGTGTCGTAGCGGATCGGGTGTTTCAATTCGAGTTGCCGGGCGTGCAGTGCGATCGGCGCGTCTCGGGGATCGCCGCTGGGTGCCGGGCCGAACGGCTCGCCCGACCCGTACTGCACATCGCCCACGACGGGAAACCCCCGGCTGCCGAACTGGACGCGAATCTGATGCATCCGCCCGGTGTCGAGCTCGATTTCCACCAGGCTGCGGGAGGGATGCGAAGGATCCGAGGCCGGCAGGCGGGTCAGGCAGCGAAAGCGCAGGCGGGCTTCGCGCGCGCCCGGCGTGTCGGGAGAGACCGTGCGCACCAGCGCCTGGTCAGTCTCTTTCAGCAGCCAGTCGGTCCAGTCTCCCGAGTCTGGCAGCCCTTCGCCCGCCACCACGGCCCAGTAGGTCTTGCGCACCGTGCGGTCGCGGAATTGTTCGGCCAGCCGGTCGGCACACTTGGAATTCCGGGCGAATACCACGACACCCGAAACCGGTCGATCGAGTCGATGGGGAATGCCGAGGTAGACATTCCCGGGTTTCTGGTACTTGTCCCGCAGGTAGTCTTTCACCTGACGTTCGAGCGTGGGAACCCCGGGGATGGCCCCGACGGTCAACAGCCCGGGTGGCTTGTTCACAGCCAACAGCGGGCCGTCTTCGAGAATCAGATTCAGCGGTGTCGCGCTCAAGGGAGTCCCTGGGGCAGTGGGAAGAAATGCTGATGCGATCATAACGCCGCGCTTCCCCGGGACGAATGGCCGACCACCCATGGGCTGCGCGTTCCGCGACGCGCAGGAATTTTGGCTGGCAAGGTGAAGCGGAAGCGTCGCAGCCAGCCCCGGCCATCTCGGCGATCTCACTCCCCACTCGGACGGGTCTCTGGAGCCGCACGGCCCGGGCGTTGCCAACTGAGGAAATCGACGGGCAGCGAGGTGCCCCCGTGCAGGGCCAGGTCCGCCAGCGCTTCTCCAATCACGGGGGTGAATTTGAATCCATGCCCCGAGAAGCCCGCCCCCACCAGCACGCGGGAAAACCGGGGGTGTCTGTCGACGATGAAGTGGTGATCGGCGGTGAGGGTGTAAAGACAGACGCTGTGCCCGGTCGGTTCCAGTCCCGCACCGGGAATGTGCCGGCGGAGAAAACTGCGGATTTTCTGCAGGTCCGCGGGATGTTGTGAACGATCCACCTGCGCCAGATCCCCCACGAGCTCACCCCCCGTATGTTCGGCGAGCTTGAAGGTGGCCGGGGAGGCTTGGCCCTGATTCCGGCTGGGGAACCCGTAGAACTGACCGTCGGGCACGTCGAAGAAAAAGGTCCCCGCCCCCCGTTGCAGGGTGAGCTCCGCCGGAGCGGGAAACCAGAAGACCGGCTTGCGGCGGACCACCAGCCCGGGCACCAGCTCGCGGCTCCAGGGACCGGCGCACACCACCAGCGACCGGCCTCGCAGCGGGCCCTGCCCGGTCTCGACCGTGACCCCCCGCTCGTCCTCGTGCCAACCGAGCAGGGGGGTGTGGAATCGCAGGTCGGCTTTGTGGTCGCGGGCCCGTTCCAGTTGGGCCAACACACACCGCTCCACCTCGAGATAACCCGCCTGCTGTTCCCAGACCACTTCGAACGAGTCGTCAAATTGGAATCCGGGAAACCGGGTGCGGGCCTGGGCCGCCGTCAGACGCTCGAGCGGCAGACTGTGTTCCTGGGCCGCCGCCACCGTCCCCCGGACCGCCTCACTGTCTGGCGCGCCCGCCAGGAAGAGTCCCACCTCGTGAAACAGCGGGTTCGCCAGTCCCCGTTCGAGTTCCCGCCACAGCTCATACGCGCGGTTGAGCAGCGGGACATAATCGGGGTGCTCAAAATACGCCTTGCGAATGATCCGGGTCTCGCCGTGAGAGCTTCCCCGGTCATGGGCGGGACCAAACTGGTCGAGCCCAATCACGCGGGCACCGGCGGCGGCCAGTCTCCAGGCGGCTGCCGAGCCCATGCCTCCCAATCCCCAGACAATCACATCGCAGTCGGGCGGAGTCGACATCTCAAGGCCTGGGAGTGGGGTGTGATGGGGTGGTGAGAGACACCGAACGGAACCGGCGGGAGGTGGGTTGGGTGTGCCGTGGGTGACGGGCTCTGTCAAAGTCCACGTGGCGTGCCCGGCCGCGTGGGGATCGTGACCCGGACCGAACAAAGCGGGACAGTCAATCGGCCAGCAATCTCCCTGGGGCCCCCCAGGTTCGATTGAAGTTGCAGTCCGACTTCAAGTTTGGCATCCTAACGATTGACGTTGCTCTTCCAAAAGACCTGTCCCAGAGGTCCACCGCCCGTCGGGCGGGAAGGCCCTCTGCTCCCCGGGGGGTTCTCCCACGGGCCCAACCTCCGAGAGCTGATTATGCACGGGAAATTGTCGCGGATTGTCGCGTGTCTGTTCTTGGGGGTGTCGCTGACCGCCTCGATCGCCCAGGCCAAGCCGCGAACGTGGACCGACGTCAGTGGCAAAACGGTGAAGGCCGACTTTGTCCGTCTGTTCAATGGCGGCGTCGTTTTGAAGATGTCGAGCGGGCAGGTGAAGACAATTCCCTTCACCCAGTTTTCGGCCGAAGACCAGCAATTCGTGCGCGACCTGGTGAAGGGGACGCCCGACGAGGCCCAATTGCCCAAAGAGGGGGCCGGCGGCGGCGCGGCGGGGCCCGGTGGAGTGCCTGGAGGACGCGGCGTGAACGTCGGTGGCGCACCGGCGATTGGTGGACCGGGCATCAATGGCC
>JBKCTR010000474.1:0-40927 GCA_046318755.1 Planctomycetaceae bacterium | reverse complement strand
CTCGTGGGAACCGATTCTGGAGGCGGCCAAGGCCGCCGGGGTGGAACACTGCCACGTCGAGCAGGACCAGTCGCCCGACCCCCTCGCCAGCATCCGGCAGAGCATCAATTACCTCGCGAAACTGTAGGCGGTGCCTGCGGCGTCGGGGGGGGAATCGCGCACCCGGCTGCAAGCCGCCTCGGCGGTGCTCCCGGTTGTAGTGTGCGGGAGCACTCTCCGGGAGCACGTGCGGGAGCACGGGGCCACCCTTGGAGCACGGGAGCACGGGGCCACGGGAGCACGGGCGGGGAGCACGGGGCCATCCTTTGTTTTACGGAGCACGGGGCCATCCTTTGTTGGTGGGAGCACGGGGCCATTCTTTGGGAGCACGGGGCCAGCCATGGTGTGTCAGGCCGCTCAAGTTGAGTCGGCACACTCGCGAAGTCCCCCCCAGGTCTCCCGTCGTCACTGGCTGGCGCCTGGAAGCGACACATTTCGATTCGGCCAGTGCCCGCTAAAACGCCTGATGCTGGGGGGAGCACTGGGAGCACGGGGCCACCCTTTGTTTGTCAGGCCGCTCAAGTTGATTCGGCACACTCGCGGATTCCACCCCAGTTCTACCGTCGTCGCTGGCTGGCGTCTGGATGCGCCTCATTTCGATTCGGCAATTGCCCGCTAAAACGCCTGATGCAGGCGGGTGTTCAATATTCGTCGCGCAGCGTCTCCCCAGCCGAGCCCGATTCGCGATCTCGGATGACGGCCCCTCGCCCGGCGCATCCCGTCAATTCGTCTCAGGTGGGCCATCGCCCGATGTCTTGCCAAAGATTTCCCGGCTGAGGGCGATGCCCTGGATCCAGCGTTGCCCGCGCTTGGCCGCCTCGGCCTCCAAAGCGGCGGGTCGTCCGATCGCTCGCCGCAGTCCCCCGCGTTTGGTGTGGAAGCTCGCCACCAGTTTCAGCCAGCCCTCTCCCTTGACCCCCAGTTGCTGCAGAATCGGGGGTTCGTCGGCTGGCAGTCGCCCGACTTTCCCCGCCTTGACTTGCCGTCCGGTCCACTCCAACAGTTCGAGGTACTGGGCGCAGGTCATGTTCAGGCACCCCAGGTTTGACGCCCGGGTGCCGGGGACCGCCTGCTGCAACGCCGGCTCGGTGATCTCCAGAGGAGCCAGCCACGTCGCCGGCCCCTCGAACGCTGCTTCGCGCGAGGCCTGGTTCACCAGGTCGGACGGCAGGCGAGACCAAGCGCTGCGATCGGCTGGTTTCGAGTGGGGCGGTCCCTTGGACCCGGCCGGCGGGGCTGTCTGAGATCCGGTGGGTGTGGTCTCGACCGCTTGGGAACCGGTGGCCTCGATGATTCCGGGCGGCTCTTCTCCCCCGGCCTGGTCGGTTGCTGGCTCGGGCGAACAGGCGGGGTCCTCTGCCTCCAGGCCATACTCTTGCCGCTGCTGGGCCGAGAGGGTGGTCGCGAAGAAGTGCACCACCCCGGCCAAGCGCTCGAACACCGCGGTGTGCTCGCTGTGCGACAGCGTGTTGGTGAGGCCGGCCCGGATCGGGTTCAGATCGACATACACCAGGCACGCGGCGACCGCCCATTCATCCAGCAGCCGCTGCATCTTGAAGCGTCCTTCCCAAAAACGGCCCGTGGTCCGTTCTTCCCGGTTGGCGACGCGGGCGAGTTTCTCGGTCAAAAACCGCATCAGCCACGAGGGATTCGACAGCCACAGACGCAACTGTTCCACCCGGGTGGGATTGTTGAGAATGGCGTCCAGGTCCGCCTGCGAGGGACTCTCGGCCACCTCGCGGGTGCCGGGCTTGTAAGGCGGACATAACTGCAACCACTTCCGCGCGATCTGCTCGGGAGACCACTGCCCGGCCACATCGGGTCGATTGCGGACGATGAGGTGCAGATGATTGGCCATAATGCAGAACCCTTCGATATCTATGGCCATGACCGAGGCGAGGAACATCAGACGCTGCTGCAGCCAGACCTTGCGATGTTCATACGACCGCTGGGTGTACGGATCCCAGCCGCACAGGAACGACCGGCGGACACAGCGGTTGATGCAGTGATATACCCCCACCTCCAGCGGATCGAACAAGAACTGGCGCGGCAATCGCGACATGGACCACCCAGGGCGGAATGAAAGCGGAAAGGGAACGGGGCGCGAGAACCAAGCGTTGGCCAAACCGGTTCTGGTGAATACTGTGTACACACGATATTATTGACTGTCTAGTGTACACTCAAAAATGCGTACACATGCCACAAAACCAACGTAAGCAATTATCCAGCAACGGGTTGTGACGATCTTTTGAGACGATTAAACACAGGGTGGCCCCTCCTTTTTGTTCTTCAACCTCCTGAATGACCCCCGTGTGCCGACCTCCCCCCGGCACCTTCCACCCCCTCACCCGGGTGGGTCTGATTTCGGCGCTCAGGTGGGTCCGTTTTACACGATCATTTCCAGGTTTACGCTGAATATCGGTAAGGCAATCTGTGTTAGTGTGTTAGCATCGAGGTGGTTGGTTCTCGGCCATCAATGCGGCAACCTCGGAACTGTGAGGTGATACTTTGCTCGTGAGCCACGGGAAACATCTTCAGAACTTCGGACGCAACCTCGATCTGCGTCCGTCGGCTTACTATGAGCCTCGGATGGAGAGCGAGGTTCTGGAAATCCTGGACCGACATCGCGGAGAGAAGATTCGAGCGATCGGCAGTCTGCATTCCTGGAGTTCTGCACCCGTCAGCGATGGGGTCGTGATCAATCTGCGGCACTTGAATCAGGTCGAAGTGCAGTGTGACCATGACGCTGGCTGGGTGACCGTTGGGGCTGGGTGCCAGATCAAGGCCCTGCTGGCCCACCTGAAACGACACGGTCAAACGCTCCCCTCCGTTGGGCTGATCACGGAACAGACGATTGCGGGAGCGATTTCGACGGGAACCCATGGTTCCGGACGACATAGCTTGTCACACTACGTCGATGTAGTTCGTCTGGCACGCTATGACGAGGCGACCGGGATGTCGATTATCGAGCAGATTGAAGGGGGCGACGCATTGCAAGCAGCGCGTTGTTCCCTGGGTGGACTTGGGGTCATCCTCAGTTTGCGCGTTCGCTGCCGCCGTCAGTACTCGATTGAAGAACACTGGCAAGAGTATCGCACACTCGACCCGGTGCTGGCTGCGGAGCGAGAGTTCCCGCTGCAGCAGTTTTTTCTGGTTCCCTGGCGATGGACCTTCATGGCTCAGCATCGTCGGGAAAACGTACTGCCCCGCTCGGCTCTTGCGTGGCTCTATCGAGCGTACTGGTTTCTGTTCATCGACGTTGGCCTTCACTTGCTCGTGCTCTTTACCGTTCGCCTGGCGGCGAGTTGGCGATTCGTGCAGTTCCTCTATCGTCACATCATTCCGCGGACGGTCATCCGCGGTTGGAGAGTGACGGATGAATCATCGGCGATGCTCGTCATGGAGCACGAACTGTTTCGTCATATCGAAATTGAATTGTTCGTGCGGAGTCAACATCTCCCTGAAGCTCTTGACTACGTCCGTCGCGTCTTGGCAACCGCAGCTGATGTACCCGAAACCTCGAGTTCCGGGTCGCAGGGTCCAGACCAGTTCCGTTCAATCCGGGGGCGATACTGCCATCATTACCCGATCTGCATCCGACGCGTCCTGGCCGACGACACCCTGATTTCGATGACGGCGGGCGATGAAGGGGCATGGTATGCCATCAGCCTGATCAGCTATGCGCGACCTGTGGACCGGGATGGATTTCAGCAGGTGGCCAGATTTCTGGCCGAAACGATGGCCGCTCAGTTTGGCGCGAGACCGCATTGGGGTAAGTGGTGCCCACTGTCGGCCGAAACACTCATCTCACTTTATCCCCAGTTCGAAGACTTCCGCACCGCCTGTGTGTCGAGAGATTCTCAAGGCGTGTTTCGCAACACGTGGCTGAGCAGCCTGTTCGCCAAAGTGGGTTCACAGCTCGTCTAAAAGATGAAAAGATTGAAAAGATAGGTGGGTAGGAGGGGCCAGTAGGAGGGGCCACCCATTGTGGGAAGAGCCTGCGGGTTTCACTGCAAGTCGTATTCTGGATGAGGGTTATGGCGAAATGACTGATTTGCGGCCGGTCGATGCCGGGCCGGGTTTCAACAATGTCAACAATGGATGGCCCCGGTTGCGAGCGACGTTGGATGGCCCCGGTTGCCCAACATTGGATGGCCCCGGTTACCCGATGGCCCCGGTTACCCGCCTTTATCAATCCAAAGGTCATGCCGGGTGGGGTTGGGCTTTGGGGGACCGACAAACTGGAAGTTTGGCACCACGGGGCGCTTTCCGTAGAACAAGATTGAAATCCTGTTCGGGATGACGAGACGGCGTGACAGCGTGGGTGGTCAGGAGGAGAAGGACTCCGCTTTATGACACCAAAGGTCATGCCGGGTGGGGTTGGGCTTTGGGGGACTGACAAACTGGAAGTTTGTCACCACGGGGTGGCCGGATGGCGGATACGGCGGTACAACTGGGCTGTTGTCAGGGGGAGTCCTCGCTGGAAGCCTTGGACGCGGGTCGAACCGGTCTGCCGTTCGCCTGCCGACAACCCGGCCTCTTTCCCGCTCGGCGGGTGGGTCAGTCTGCCCGCCCCCCGGTGAGTTGGCTCCGGTGAGGTGGCTCCGGTGAGTTGGTCCCTGTGAGTTTTTAACGGTGAGGTTGTGCCGGGGACCTCCCGACCGTCCCATTCCGGCTCTTGCCCATGCCGATCACCGAACTGTCCCTCCGCAATTATCGTTCGCTGCGTGACGTGCGGCTGGCGCTCGGACGGTTGACCGTCGTGACCGGCCCCAATGGCTCGGGCAAGTCGAATCTCTACCGCGCACTGTGGCTGTTGGCTCAGATTGCCGAGGGGGGGTTCGCCCGGGCGCTGTGCCAGGAGGGGGGCCTGGCCTCGGCTTTGTGGGCGGGACCCCGTCGCAGCAAGGATCCCTGGCGGATGTCGCTGGGGTTCGGGACCGACCAGCTTTCGTTTCAGCTCGACTGCGGGTTTCCGATCCCCGGAAACACCCTGTTCGGCTACGACCCCCAGATCAAGGAAGAGGCGGTCTGGCTGGGGAAGGTCCGCCGGCCTTCGACGACCCTGGTCGATCGCCGGGGAGGCATGGCCAAGCTGCGCGATCCCGAGGGAGAGACGGTCGAATATCCCGCGGCCTTGACCGAGAACGAATCGATTCTGTCGCAGTTGCGGGAGCCGCAGCGGTTTCCTGAGTTGTATTCCCTGCGGGACGAGATGCGGCAGTGGCGGTTCTACCATGCGTTTCGGACCGATGCCGAGGCTCCGGTGCGGACCCCGCAGATCAGCGTGCGGACGCCGGTGCTGAGCCACGATGGCAGCGATCTGGCCGCGGCCCTGCAGACAATTCTGGAATTGGGCGATGCCCGCACGCTGCAGGAGGCGATCTCGCGAGCGTTGCCGGGACGGGCCCTGGAGATTCTGGCGAACGACCCCGATCCCACCCATCGCTCTCCCCGCACCACCGAGCTGTGTGTGGCGTTGCGTACCGAGGGTTGCCTGCGTCCGTTGGTCGCGCGGGAGTTGTCGGACGGAACGCTGAAGTATTTGTGCCTGGTGGCGGCGTTGTTGTCGCCCCGTCCCCCCGCCTTGATCGCCCTCAACGAACCCGAGGCGAGTCTGCACCCCGACCTGCTGGCTCCGTTGGCCGAGTTGATTGTCGACGCGGCGCGGTATTCGCAGGTCTGGGTGACGACCCACTCGACGCCGCTGACGGAGGCCATCGAACGGAAGTCGCGGGTCTCTCCGGTGGTGCTGCGGCTGGTCGAGGGGGAGACGATGGTCCATGAGGTCGGCGAACCCGACGAGGATTCGTCCGAAGGGGGGTCGGGCAGCCACTCGGATGGGTTGTCGGCCACGGGGAGCGTTCCGCCCCCCTCCTGATCCCGACCTGCCCCGCGGCGCGGACGGTTCTGGACCGAAGTCGCGGCCCTGTGGAACGCCGGGAGTCTGGCGGTGGAGTGTCGGGCGTCTTCGCTTTTTGGAGAGCGGCCGTCCGCGGGGTATAATCGAAGGTGTTGGCGTGGTGGCCCCGGCCACTCGAGGGCAGGCTGCGTGAAGAGATCCGGATGTTCCGGGTCTTCGCTTTCGGGTTGGTGTTGCGTCGGCACGGGGAGATTTCCGGGCCGATGCCCTGTTCACAGAGGTTGCGATGACGCGTCCCGTCTGGTCGAAGCTGCTGCGTGGTTGGTGCGGGGTGGGGCGGGGAGTGGCACGGACTCGGCGGGCGATCAACGGGTGGGGCACGGCGGGGGAAGTGCTGGAATCGCGGGCGCTGCTGGCCAGCGCCGGCCTGGGACCGAAGGTCTCTCCCGCCTGGTTCGCAGCCGGTCCTGCGGCTGCGTCCAGCCCGACGCTGGACACGACCGAAGTGCACGGGACCTCCCTGGAGCGGGGGTTGGGGACCGACTGGATCGTGCAGTTAACGAGCACCTCGGGCGACGTATCCAGCGTGGTGGCGACGGCACCGCTGTTTGCCCAGGCTCCGTTCGCCTCCCAGGTGGTGCGGGGTCTGGGCGGCGTCGGCACGCTGCAATGGCGCACGTTTGACGCCAGCCCGGCCGAGGTTGGGCGCTGGCTGCAGACGCAGTCGGCCGTGGCCTCTTTTTCGCCGGACCAGCAGGTCAGCCTTGCCCGCCTGTCGAACGACCCATCGTTTTCACAATTGTGGGGACTGGAAAACCTGGGGGGCAGCGGGAAAGTAGCCGATGCCGATATCGATGCCCCGGCCGCCTGGGACGTGACCACCGGCAGTTCGTCGGTGGTGGTGGGAATCATCGACACGGGAATTGATTACAACCACCCCGACCTGGCGGCGAACATCTGGACCAATCCCGGGGAGATCGCGGGTGATGGCCAGGACAACGACGGCAATGGTTTCGTGGACGACATCCATGGCTGGGACTTTTTCAACGAAGACAACGATCCGCTCGACGACAACGGGCACGGGACGCACGTGGCGGGAACGATTGGCGCTGTCGGGAACAACGGCGTGGGGGTGGTGGGGGTCAACTGGAATGTGAAGCTGATGGGGCTGAAGTTCCTGAGCGCTTCGGGCTCGGGACTCACCACCGACGCGATCCGTGCCGTCAACTACTCCACGATGATGCGCGAGCGGGGTGTCAACCTGATCGCCACCAACAACAGCTGGGGGGGGGGCGGTTACGACCCGACGATGGAAAGCGCCATCCAGGCGGCGGGAGACCAGGGAGTGCTGTTCGTGGCGGCGGCGGGGAACGAAGCGACCAACATCGAGACCGGGGGCTTTTATCCCGCCGCGTACAGCAACAACAACATCATCTCGGTGGCCGCGACAAATGCGTCCGACCTGCTGGCGAGTTTCTCCAACTACGGAGCGACCAAGGTCGACCTCGGCGCGCCGGGTGCGGCGATTTTCAGTACTTTGCCGGGGAACAACTACGGCACCTACAGCGGCACTTCGATGGCCGCCCCGCATGTGGCGGGTGTGGTGGCCCTGGCGGCCGCACAGTTTCCAGGGGCCACCCATCTGCAGCTGAAGCAGGCGGTGATGGACAGTGGCGATTCGCTGGCGGCCCTCGCGGGGAAGACGGTGTCAGGCAAACGGTTGAATGCCGCCTCGACGCTGGCCTGGCTGAAACAGCAGCAGGTCGCGGCACCCATCCTGCCCGTCGTGGTGTCGCCGGTCTCGGCGGTGGACCCCCTGACCCCCACCACACCGGGAGTCTTCACCCTCATCGACGGGGTGGACGATGTGTCGGTTCCCCTGGATTTGGGGACCAACACGTTCCGCCTGTGGGGGGTCGACTACACCGGCGCGACATCGCTGTATGTCAGCGACAATGGGCTGATCAGCCTGGGAAGTCCGGTCACCACCTGGACCAACACGAACCTCGCCTCCAGTCCGACGGTGCCTGCCGTGGCGGTCTACTGGGATGACACGGTGACCGACCGGAATTCCGACGACCAGGTTCTGGCGCGGTTTGTCGACGTCGACGCCAATGGAGTTCCCGAGGCGTTGCAACTGTGCTGGTGGGAAATGGCCCATTACAGCGAGCCCACCGGTGCGGTCACGTTCCAGGCGACTCTGCCCCTCAACACAGGCCTGAACAATTCCGAAATCCGGATCGACTTTATCGACACGCAGATTGGCACGCCCAGCCGCGACCAGGGGGCCAGCGCGACGGTGGGGCTGACCGACGGAGTGAACCACTCGGCCCAGCGGCGGCTGGTGTCGTTCAACGCGGCGAATTCCCGCCTGGCTTCGGGGCAGAACCTGGTGTTCGAGTGGGTCCGGCCCACGGCGGTCATTGAGGACGCCTGGGCGGGAGCGCAGACGGTGCCGGTGGATGCCGTCACCGTGCAGTTCTCGGAAGCGATTGAGCCTGGTTCGTTCGACTGGCGCGATGTCAGCCTGACGCGCGGCGGGGTTGCGATGCCTGTCGATTCCTCGTTGGTCATCACCGATCTGGGGGGGAACCGCTGGGGGGTCTCGGGGCTGTCGACCTGGACGGCCAGCGACGGGACGTTCACCGTCACCATCGACGCCACCGGAGTGCGCGACGCGGCTGGTCACCAGGGATGGGGAACCGCCGCCACCTCCTGGGAAGCGGACGCCCCCGATCCCAATCTGGTCGCCGTGTCGTTCACTGCGAATGGGCTGACCCAGTTGAGCCTCACCTACGACGTGCTCTATTCCACCTCGGGTGCGTTCGAGATCGGGCTGTATCGGGCCACCGATGCCGACGGCGATGTCTCGAATGACCTGCTGCTGGGGACGGTGCCAATCACCGCGTTTGGCGATCTGACAATCGGCCGGCACACCAAGACATTGACGATTGGCTCGGGGACCGGCAAGATCGCCCTGCCGGGCGCCGGGCTGGCCGAGCCGGACACCGACTACCAACTGCTGATGTTTGTGGACCGGCTGGATCAGCAGTCCGAGCTGGAGGCGAGCCCCTCGGTCGACAACCTCGCGGCGTTCGCCGGGGTCTATCACGCCCCCCTGGGGCCGGTGATGATCCATGGCACGGGGGCCGCCGACACAGTGACAGTCTCGGGAACGTTCCAACTGTCGGTCAACGGCACTCTCTACAACTACACTTCGGCTGATGTGACGACCTGGCGGGCCCGGCTGCAGGGGGGGGCCGATGTCTTCAACAGCTCGGCCCAGACCAAACCGGTCTTCGCCCAGGGTGGGGCTGATGCCGATCAATTGACCACGGGTGGAGGGGTCGACAGCCTGGGAGGCGGCAGTGGGAACGACACGCTGTCGGCGGGAGCCGGCAATGACCTGTTGGCTGGCGGGGGAGACGACGACACGCTGATCGGCGGCGCAGGGAATGACAGCTTCCAGTTCACTCTCGACGAGATGCTGGGAACCGACACGGTGGATGAAACAGGCGGAGGCCTGGACACCATCGATTTCTCCCGCACCGTGATGACGGGAGCCAGCGTGAACCTCGGGCTGGCAACCACGCAGGTGGTTGCGGTGGGACAACTGAGTCTGATTCTGGGCTCGGCCACGGCACTGGAAAATGCGATCGGCGGTGGGGGAAATGACAGCCTGACGGGCAATACACAGGCCAACGCACTCAGTGGCCGTGCTGGGGATGACACCCTGGCGGGAGGCACCGGCAACGACATCTATGCGTTCGACGCCGACACCGTGCTGGGGACCGACACGCTGGTCGAAACCGCGACAGGTGGTACGGACCTGCTGGACTTCACCGGGACGGCCGCCGCGGTGACAATTGACCTGTCTCTGGCGACTTTGCAGGTGGTGAATGCCAACCTGTCGCTGACGCTGCAGAATGACGCGGTCTTCGAAAACGTCACCGGGGGCGACGGAGCCGACGTGCTGCTGGGGAATTCCCTGGCCAATGTGCTGACGGGCGGGGCGGGCCACGACAGTCTGCAGGGTGCCGGTAACAATGACAGCCTCACTGGAGGGCTGGGCGACGACACGCTGGCGGGAGGTCTGGGCAACGACAGCTACGTCTACGCCGCGAACAGCGGTGTGGGGAGCGATACTCTGGTTGAGTTCGCCGGGGAGGGGAGCGATACCATCACCTTCGCCACCACCACCACGAAGGGGGTGACGTTGAACCTGGGACTGGAGACGACCCAGACGGTCGTGGCGGGGAATCTCAACCTGACCCTGAACTCGGGGGAGACCTTCGAGGGGGCCACGGGCGGGGCTCTGGCCGACACGCTGACCGGCAATTCGCTCGCCAATATCCTGATTGGCGGGGCGGGGAACGACACGCTGGCCGGGGGGTTGGGAGACGACACCTACGCCTACACGGCGAGCTCTGGCCAGGGGACAGACTCTCTGGGCGAACTGCCGGGTGAGGGGAGCGACACGCTCGATTTCAGCACGACGACCAGCGCGGCGGTGGCGGTCAATCTGGCACTCGCGACCCCACAGGTGGTGAACGCCAATCTGAGCCTGGTGTTGAGTGCGGCCGACACGTTCGAAAACGTCTTCGGCGGCGGTCTGAACGATACGCTGACAGGCAACGCCCTGGGCAACCGCCTGCGTGGGAATGCCGGGAATGACACGCTGGTGGGTGGGCTGGGGAACGATACTCTGGAGGGAGGAGCGGGGAACGACGCTCTCCAGGGGGGGGACGACGATGACACCTACGCCTTCGATGCCGACGTGGCGCTGGGGAGCGACAGTGTGACCGAGCTGGCGGGAGCGGGTTTCGATACGTTCGACTTCGCCGCCACCACCACCAAGACCGTTGTGGTGAATCTCGGTGTGACCACCTCCCAGACGATGGTGGCCAGCAATCTGACCGTGATCCTGAACGCGGTCGACACCTTCGAGAACGTGACGGGTGGAAGCCTGAACGACACGCTCACCGGCAATGCCTTGGGGAACGTGCTGAGTGGTGGCGACGGGAGTGACACCTTGATCGGTTTGGGGGGGGACGACACGCTTGCGGGGGGTCTCGGGAACGACAGCTACAGTTTCAAGACCGATTCCAGTCTGGGGACCGACACGCTGAATGAGTCGGCGGGAGGTCTGGATACGCTCGACTTCTCGACGACAACCACCAGCGGGGTGACAGTCAATCTGGGGCTCGCCACGGCACAGGTGGTGAACGCCAATCTCAGCCTGATCCTGGGGGCCGACAACACCTTCGAGAATGTCAGCGGGGGGCCGCTGGCCGATCTCTTGACCGGCAACTCGCTGGCCAATTCCCTCACCGGGAATGGGGGCGACGATTCGGTGTCGGGCGAGGCGGGGAACGACACGCTGATCGGCGGTGCGGGGAATGACGTGTACCTGTTCGCGGCGAACAGCCCTCTGGGAACCGATACGCTGAACGAGTCGGCGGGGGGCAACGACACCCTCGACTTTTCGGCCACCACCGACGTGGCAGTGACTCTGAATCTCGCCACCACAGCCGCTCAGGTTGTGAATCCCAACCTCTCACTGGTGCTGACGCTGGCGACCGCGTTTGAGAATGTGTCGGGAGGCCAACTGAACGACAGGTTGACGGGCAACACGCTGGCCAACTTGCTGCAGGGCAACGGAGGCAACGACACCCTGGCCGGTCTCGCGGGGAATGACACCCTGGCGGGGGGAGTCGGCGATGACACCTATGCCTTCGCAGCCACCGCCGCACTGGGGACCGACACGCTGCAGGAGGCAGGCGGGGAAGGAACCGACACGCTGGACTTGACCACCACAACTTCGCTGGCGGTGACGGTCAACCTCGGGCTCGCCGCCACCCAGTTGGTGAACGCCAATCTCAGCCTCGTGCTGAATGCCGTCGACACCTTCGAGAATGTCACCGGGGGAAGCCTGAATGACACCCTTACAGGGAATGGTGTGGCGAACCGGCTGGTGGGGGGGGCGGGGAATGACACCCTGGCCGGCCTCGCGGGAGATGACACCCTGGTCGGCGGCTTGGGGAATGACGGCTACCTCTTCTCCGCGGATGAGAACCTGGGGACCGACACGCTGGATGAGGCGGCGGGGGGAGTCGATGTCCTGAATTTCTCGGCCACCACCACGCTGGGGGTGGCGGTGAATCTGGGACTGGCCACGATGCAGGTGGTGAACGCCAACCTCAGTCTCGTGCTGGGGGCGGGCAACACGTTCGAAAGCGTGTTGGGGGGGGCGCTGGGGGATCTGTTGATTGGCAATGCGCTGGCGAACACGCTGGCGGGCAACGACGGGGATGACACCCTCTCGGGACTCGCCGGGAATGACACGCTGACCGGCGGGTTGGGGAACGACACCTACCTGTTTGCCGCCAACAGTGCGCTGGGAGCCGATACGCTGAACGAAGCGGCCGGCGGCATCGACACGCTCGACTTCTCGGGGACGACTGCACTGGCAGTGACGATCAACCTGGGGACGGCCACTTCGCAGGTGGTGAATACCAACCTCTCGCTGGTGCTGGGGCTGGCGACCGCGTTGGAAAATGTGATTGGGGGCCTGCTGAACGACACGCTGACCGGCAACGCCCTCGACAACCTGCTGCAGGGGAATGCCGGGAATGACACGCTGACCGGCCAGGCGGGGAACGACACGCTCGCCGGGGGAACCGGCGATGATGGCTACGTCTTCGCCGCCAACGCGGCACAGGGGACCGACGCACTGGTCGAACAGCCCGGCGAGGGAGTCGACCTGCTCGACTTCGGGACCACGACCGTGGGGGTGACGGTCGACCTGGGAACGACGGCGGTCCAGGCGGTCAACGCAAACCTGTCGCTGGGGTTGAGCGCGGGGGATGTGTTCGAACTGCTGATTGGCACGGCGGCGGCCGACAGCCTGACGGGGAACAGCCTCGACAACGTGATCTTCGGGGGGGCGGGGAACGACACTCTCTGGGGAGGGGCCGGGCGGGACATTCTGTTTGGCGGCACGGGAGCCGACACGCTGGATGGGGGTGATGACGAAGACATCGTCGCCCCGGGCCTGACGACCTACTACAGCGAGACGACGAAGGTTTTGACCCGGCCGGCCATTCAGGCGATTCGCGATGAGTGGTCGCGGCTCGACCTCCCCTATGCCACACGGATCAGCAACCTCCGCAACGGCGGAGGCCTGAACGGCACGTCGAAGTTGAACAGCACCACCATCCAGACCGACGGTTCCAGCCTGTTCGACACCCTCATCGGGGGCCTGGCGCTCGACTGGTTCTGGCAATTCACCGGCGACGTGGTGAGCGATCTGAACGAGGGCGGAGCCGAGACGGTGAATTGAAGGATGTGCCAACCGCGGCCACGGGACGCTGGAGCGGCCAGTCAGTCCAGGCCTGAATGACAAGCCACAACGTCTTTTTGTGGAACGGTTTACGTCCTTTTTGCCCGCGTGTTGCGAAGTCGGGTCGCCAGGGTGTCGCGATTGACAGCCCGGGCTGGGGGCCAGTATCATCTCGGATTGTGTTGATGCGTTCGCGGGAGGAGCCTGCGACCCCCGCAAGTTGACGACAGCTCCGTACGTTCGCGTCAGTCGTTGGCGGAGCGGTTGTGATGTTGGTTGGCCCTGCGGTCCGATGATTCGGACGACGGCTGGTTCCCCCCTGCACCGAAGTTTTCAAACGAGGCGCTCTCATGCTGGTGATTCCCGGGCAACTTGGCATCGACAATTGCGATCGGACCCTGTCGCGGCGCTCGCTGCTGAGCGTGGGTGGGTCGACCATGCTGGGGGTGACCCTGGGGAACGTCCTCGCGGGGGAAGCCCGGGCGAAAGAAGGGGGGGCGGCCGGTGGCCTGGGCTTCGGCAAGGCCAAGAATGTGATCCTGGTCTACCTGCAGGGGGGGCCGAGTCACCTCGACCTGTGGGATCCCAAGACCGATGTGCCCGACAACGTGCGCAGCGTGTTCAAGCCGATTGACACCAAGCTGCCGGGGGTGAACTTCACCGAGGTGCTCCCCAAGCTGGCGACTGTGAACGACAAGTTCACCATGATTCGCTCGATGAGCTACACGCCGATCGGGTTGTTCAACCACACGGCGGCGATTTACCAACTGCACACCGGCTACACGGCCGACAAGGTGAGTCCTTCGGGTCAGTTGGAACCCCCCAGCCCCGCCGACTTCCCGACCTTGGGCTCGAACATCATCCGGCACAAGCCTCCCGAGGCGGCCATGCTGCCGTTCGAGATGCTGCCCCGCCCGCTGCAGGAAAGCAACGTGATTGGCAAGGGGGGGACCGGCGGGTTCCTGGGCCGGGCGTATGACCCGTACATGCTGTTCCCCTCGGGGGACGACATGGACATGAACAAGCTGGACCGGATCAACGTCGACGACCTCAAGCTGCGGGAGGAGATTTCGTCGTCCCGGCTGGAGCGGCGGGCCCGGCTGCGTGACACGATCAACGCCGGCATGCCGACGCTCGACAAGGCGGTTTCGAAGACGGCCATCAACGAGTACTACGGCAAGGCTCTGGGGCTGGTCCTCTCGGGGAAGGCCCGCGATGCGTTCGACCTCACCAAGGAATCGAGCGAGGTGCGCGACCTGTACGGCCGCAACACCTTTGGCCAAAGCTGCCTGTTGGCTCGTCGGCTGATTGAAGCGGGGACGCGGTTCGTCGAGGTGATCTGGCCGAAGGTCGCCAACTCTGACAATCACTCGTGGGACGTGCACGTGGGGCTGTCGGGCCGGATGAAGAACCAGAACTCTCCCATGCTCGACGGCGGGCTCTCGGCCCTGATCAGCGATCTTGATCAGCGCGGCATGCTGGCGGAGACGCTGGTGGTGGCCCTGGGTGAATTCGGCCGCAGCCCGATCCGCGGGGTGAGCACCTCGGGGAATTCGAACTCGGACGACGGCCGCGACCACTGGCCGTACTGCTACACCGCCGTGGTGGCGGGGGCGGGCATCAAGCGGGCCTATGTGCATGGCAAGTCGGACAAGACCGGCTCGGCTCCCACCGAGAACCCCGTGCACCCGAATCAGTTGGTGGCAACCGTCTACCACTGCATGGGCATTCCTCCCAACACGATCCAGTACAACCACCTCAACCAGCCCCGCGAGCTGGTGCAGGCCGAGCACGTCGAAGGAATTCTCGCCTGACCCCAGGCGCGACTCGCCGGGAGTGGCCGCGGTTCTGACCCAGGTCGACCCACACTCCCGCGGCGGTATCGACTTGATCCACCCCAGGCCGTCTTTCCCCAGGAAAGACGGCCTGGGGCATTTTTCCGGTTGCGGGACACGCGGGATTTTCTGGAACACACCAGGGTCCGCAGTGGGCGTCCCCGCCAAAGCGGTGTCACCATCTGGAAAACCGAATTGCTGGTTTGATCCGCCGCGACGGCCCGTGCGTTGAACGGATGTCGCGGGTTCCGGGTGTTCGCGGTGACCTGACCGGTGGTGATTCCACGGAGGCCCTACACGAGGGGGTGATCGCCGCGAAAGCCGCGTGCGGCGCGACATCACCCGGATTGGGAGCGCATCGGGACGTATGGATGGCCCGCTTGGGGCGACTTCCCCCGTGGAACGGGAGAATGCGACGCGACGAGAGAGTCAGATCGTGGGGGAACGGAACCGCTCTCGTCCGGTGATGATCCGAACGGCGGACGGGACACGACGGCGTGACTGGCTGGGCGGATCTGGAAATCGGGACCAGGTTGGTGAACCCCGTCCCCAACCGCCGCCTCTCTGTCCCGAGGGACCCGCGCGAACGGAACGACAGGTATGGTTCCGTCGCGTGCGGTTTACTCGGCGGAGGAAGAGGGCGGTTCGCTGGTGGGGGGTTCGGTAGCGGGAGGCTCGGTGGTGGGAGGCTCGGTGGTGGGAGGAGCCGACGGGTCGGCTGCGGCGGTCGCTTCGACCACGTCTTCCGCGGGAACCCGGGCCATCCCGACCAGTTTGTCTCCGTCGTCGAGGCGAATGACGCGGACTCCCTGGGTGTTGCGGCCGATGCGGCTGATGTCGACGGCCCGAATGCGCTGGATGATCCCGTTGGCGGTGACCATGAGGACTTCGTCTTGATCGGAAACCGAAATCACATCGACCACCAGGCCATTGCGGTCGGTGCAGCGGATGTTCCGCAGCCCCTTCCCCCCCCGGCGTTGGCGGCGGTAGCCCGCGGGACCTCCCTTGGCCGCCTCTTCCGTCGCCTCTCCGTCCACGGCGGGAGCAGCCGGTTCGCTGGTCTCGACGGGGGGTTGCTCGGTCTCTTCACCCGCCTCATCACTGCCGCCAAACGGGGTCCGTTTGCCGTAGCCGTTTTCGCAGACGGTCAGCAGGTCGCGGGCGGGGTCGGCCACCACCATGCCCACCACAAAGTCTCCTGCGGCCAGGTCGATTCCCTTCACGCCGTAGGTGGCGCGGCCCATGCTGCGGGCGTCATCCTGCGAGAAGCGGATGGCCATGCCGCGGGTGGTGGCGATCAGCAGATCCTGCCCTGGCGAGACAATCACCACGTCGATCAGCTCATCCCCCTCTTCCAGGCGGATGGCGATGATGCCTCCCGTCTTGGGGCGGCTGTATTCGGAGAGGCTGGTCTTTTTCACCACGCCATTGCGGGTGGCCATGACCACCTGGCGGACGTCGTCGAAGTCCCGGACGGCGAGGCAGTTGAAGACCTTTTCCCCCTCCTGCAGGTTGAGCAGGTTGACCACCGCCCGCCCCTTGGCGGTGCGGTTGAGCAGCGGCAAGTCGTAGACCTTCTGCCAGAAGACCTTGCCGCGGTCGGTGAAGAACAGCAGGTAGTCGTGCGTGCTGGCGACGAACAGGTGCTGGATGGGGTCTTCTTCGTCGGTCTTGGCCCCGGCGATACCCCGGCCGCCGCGCTTTTGGGCGCGGTAGGTCGAGAGTTCCATCCGCTTGATGTAGCCCCGGTGCGAGAGGGTGACCGCCATGGTCTCTTCGGGGATCAGGTCGTCCCGCAGCACCTCGCCGATTTCCTCATCACTGATGGCGGTGCGGCGCTTGTCTCCGTACTTGCGCTTGATTTCCTCCATCTCGTCCCGGACCAGAGCCAGGATGTTGGCCTCGTCGGAGAGCAGCCGTTGGTACTCGGCGATGTCGTCGAGCAGTTTGCGGAATTCCTCCCCCAGCTTGTCGCGTTCGAGACCGGCGAGCGAGCCGAGCTGCATGGCGACGATCGCCTCGGCCTGGGTGGCCGAGAGGGTGTAGTTCTCGCTGGCCCCCCGGTCGGCGGTGAAGGCGGCCCACCCCTTTTCGCCGAGGGCCCGCTCGATGAGTCCACCAGGAACCTGCAGCGTCTGCAGGCGTTCTTTGGCCTCGGAGCGGCTGGCGCTCTTGCGGATGGTGTCGATAACCTCGTCGATGTTGAGCTGCGCGATCAGCAGCCCCTCGACGGTGTGCTGCCGTTTGCGGGCCTCTCCCAGCAGGAACTCGGTCCGCCGGCGCAGCACGTCGACGCGGTGGCGGATGAACTCCTGCAGCAGTTCTTTGATGGTGAGGGTCTGGGGCCGGTTCCCCACCAGCGCCAGCAGGATGATGCTGAACGTTCCCTGCAGGGGAGAGAATTCGAACAGTTGGTTGAGGACGACATCGCGGTCGGCATCGCGGCGCAGCACGATGTGCAGCCGGACCTGCCAATCGGGAGTGTTGCGGTCGGTCAGGTCGACGATCTTGGAGATGCCCTGGATGCGGTCGTCGCGGACCAGTTGCTCGAGCTTCTCGCGCACCCGGTCGCGGGTTTCCAGGTAGGGGATCTCGGTGACGACAATGACGTCGCTGTTCTTCTCGGTCTCGAAGTGGGTGCGGGCGCGCAGGGTGATGGTCGAGCGGCCGGTGAGGTAACCCTGCCGGATGCCATTGCGGCCGCAGATGATGCCCCCCGTGGGGAAATCGGGCCCCGGCAGCACCTCCATCAGTTCCCAGATGGAGGCCTCGGGGTTGTCGATGAGCTTCATCACCGCGTCGCACGACTCGTCGAGGTTGTGCGGGGGGATGCTGGTCGCCATGCCGACCGCGATCCCGTACGAGCCGTTGATGAGCAGGTTGGGAGCCCGCGCGGGGAGCACCACCGGCTCCATCCGCTGCTGGTCGTAGGTGGGAATGAAGTCGACCGTGTCGCGGTCGAGGTCATCGAGCAGCTCGGCGGCGACCGGGGAGAGACGGGCTTCGGTATACCGCATCGCAGCGGGGGGGAGCCCGGCCAGCGAGCCGAAGTTCCCCTGCTTGTCGATCAGCACCTCGCGCATCATCCAAGACTGGGCGAGGCGCACCAGCGTGGGATAAATCGCCTGGTCGCCGTGCGGGTGGTAGTTGCCCATCGTCTCGCCGGCGATCTTCGAGCACTTGGTGCGCGACGCGCCGGGGGAGAGATTCAGGTCATTCATCGCCACCAGAATGCGGCGCTGGGAGGGCTTGAGGCCATCGCGGACATCGGGGAGCGCCCGACTGACAATGACGCTCATCGCGTACGTCAGGTAGCTGGTCCGCATCTCGTCCTGGATATCCAGCGGACGAATGCGATCGTCGCTCACATTGCCATCAGTCGACACCAGACACGCTCCTCAAAGAAGACAATCTCCAGGGTGACAGACACCCCGCCCCCCGCTTCACTCACCCCATCTCAACCGCCACCGTCCCGCTCACCACACCCCCAGAGACCACACTTCCAGAGGCCACACTCCGAGGTCGCAGATTCCCGGGTCGTCGATTCGCCGTTGGCACTCTCCCGCGGAACACAACGCAGACCGTTCCCGAATGCCGGACTCCCCGACCGGTACCCACCACGTCCGCCCGAATGGCCACTGGGCAGCCGTGACCAAACGCGCCCGGGATCGTCTTGTGATCGGTACCGTCTTCTCGCTGGCCCGCTTCTCGCTGGCCCGGGCCACCTGGCCCCCTCGGGGGGGACCACCCGACGGCCCTGCGACCCGCGCTTCCGCCAAACGGAATGGGCGCATCGCAAGGTCGCCGCGACACCGGTTCCCTTTCGGGGCGAATGGTCATTCTGCCAACGGTCATCCACCCCGGGAACCGCGCCGTCCGTGCCTGCCGGCAGTGCGGGCGGGACAGTGAACAGAGCATACACATTGAGAGGGCGGATTGCAAAGCTGGCGAGGGGGTCCACGGGGTCTTGTCGACAAAATGTAACCCCATTTTTTTCAACAACTTACATTCACTCCAACGCCAGCCCAACAGCTCC
Source organism: Planctomycetaceae bacterium (assembly GCA_046318755.1). Taxonomy (GTDB): domain Bacteria; phylum Planctomycetota; class Planctomycetia; order Planctomycetales; family Planctomycetaceae; genus UBA10511. Next base: position 21,812 of record JBKCTR010000474.1, on the reverse strand, counting down.
TTCTGAGGACCTTGGGCGGGGGCTGTACAAACCGGCCCGACACACGCCGCCAAAGTCGAGAGTCGGCGCGGGGTGCACCAGCCAGGATCCGCGTGGGTATAGAAGCCGCCGACACCCTCTCTGGTTTCGCTTTCCAAGCCCGCCGACCCGCGGGTGCGATTCTCTCAACCTGCGATTGCGGCTATGGAGACTCTCAAATTCCTGTGGGACATGGGCGTCGGCAACACACGCTGGCCCCCCGTCGATCGTCCCCAGAGATTGCCGAAGTCGGCCCTCGGGTGGTCTGGAACGCTGCCCCTCGCTGGGGATGCTGCCGAACAGGATCTTTTGCTCGTCACCCCAACCGGACGGCGAAGTGCAGCGCGGGCACGAGGGCGAGTTGCTGCGACAGGGAAATTTTCTGATTGGGAGGTGGGGGGGTGGAGTGGTTGACTGCGACTGCTGGCCCCCCCCTCGCTCCTCAGCCTGTCACTCCGTAACATGCTGTTGGACTGCGCGGGAGACTACGCCTCGCGGTCGACCTGTTGCCTCGCGGCCCGGTCCCTCCCGCCGTCGTCACTTCTCTTCCCCGTCTTGCTGCCTGATGGTCCTTGCTTCGCTCTCGGCTCGTGAACTTGCTCAAGAGGTACTGCTGCGTGCCGCCGATCGGCGCCAGATTCCCTCCCGCCTGCTGGATGAGCAACTGGCCGACAGCCCGCTCTCGCCCGGGCAGCGCGGTCATGCGACCGACCTCGTTCACGGGGTGGTGCGGCGGCAACCGACGCTCGATCTGCTGCTGAAACGATTCATTCGCCGACCTTTGCCGCAGGTCGAGGCGGGGGCGCTGGTCTGGCTGCGCGTGGCTGCGTGGGAGCTGCTGTTCTCGACCACTCCCTCGTATGCCGTGCTGAATGAAACCGCCGAAGCAGTCAAGCGGCAGGGGCAGCCGCAGTGGACGGGATTTCTCAACGGGGTTCTGCGGGCGCTGACCCGCGACCTGACGGACAGCATGGTCTTTCAGCCTGCCGCGAATGCGCTGCCGCTCGATTCGGGCAACTACCGGGTGCTGCAATCGAGCCCGTTTCCCGACCCGGCCACCGATCCGCAGGGTTACTTCCGAGACGCCTTCAGCTTTCCCGAGTGGCTGGTCGCGCGGTGGGCGGGCCGGGTGGAGTCTCCCCAACTGTTGCGGCTGGGCTTTTGGTTCAACACCCCGCCCCGGCCCACGCTGCGGGTCAACACGCTGGTGACCACCCGCGAGTTGTTGCTGGCCCGTCTGCGTGAAGCGGGAATTGGGGCGGAAGAGGGACGGCATCCGCACGCCGTCCGCCTGGCGCAGTCGGTCCGGGTGACCACGCTGCCCGGTTTCGACGAGGGCTGGTTCGCGGTGCAGGACGAATCGGCCATGGAGGCGGCGACGCGTCTGGCTGTGCAGCCGGGCGAACGGGTGCTCGACCTGTGTGCCGCTCCCGGAGGGAAGACCCTGCACCTGGCCGCCCTGATGCGGAACGAAGGGGAGATCATCGCCGCCGACAGCGATCAACGCCGGCTGAAGCAGGTGGCCGACTCGGCCCGTCGTCTGCACGCGTCGATCATCACCTGCGAGACGATCCCGGCCGACACCTCGCGGCTTCCCGCGGGGCCCTTCGATGCCGTACTGCTGGATGTGCCCTGCTCCAACACGGGCGTGCTGGGGAAGCGTCCCGAGGTCCGCTGGCGACTGACCCCGGCTGACCTGGTGGAACTGCCGCAGATCCAGTCGCGCCTGCTGCAGGCGGCACTGCGGTTGGTCCGTCCTGGAGGCCGGCTGCTGTATTCGACCTGCAGCATCGAGCCCGAAGAAAATGGCCAACTCATCCAGAGGGTGCTGCGGAAACAGAAACGGCTGCGGTTGGTCGAAGAACGGCTGCATTGGCCGGGAGAGCCGTGTGATGGCGCGTACCAGGCGCTGCTGCAGGTTGACGCGGCTGCGAGCTGACAATTCCCCCCGGCTCTGGAACCCATGAGCGGTGCCTCTTCTGATATCTTGGGCGATTCCTCCCTGGGTGATTCTCCGGAAGACACCCTGCCCCAGGACGAGGCGTCTGTTGCCGAATCGCGCCAATTGAGCGAGCAGTCGGCGGCTCCTCCCGCCGCGATCCCCGGGTTCACCCTGGGATGGCAGATTGGGTCGGGAGCGTTTGGAACGGTCTGGCAGGCGGTGGAGCAGAACACCGGCAAGCAGGTGGCGATCAAGTTTTACACGCATCGGCGGGGACTCGACTGGGCGCTGCTGAACCGCGAGGTCGAGAAGCTGGCCACGCTGCACAACTCGCGCGATGTGGTGCGTCTGCTGCAGGTGGGGTGGACTGCCGAGCCCCCCTACTACGTGATGGAGTACCTGCCCCAGGGGTCGCTGGCATCGCGGTTGCGACAGGGGCCGGTCGACCCGGCCGAGGCGGCCCGCCTGGCCGAGGGAATTGCCCGCGCGCTGGCCTGCGCCCACGAGGCGGGTATTCTGCACTGCGATCTCAAGCCGGCGAATGTGCTGCTTGATGCCGATTTGTCTCCGCGCCTGGCCGACTTTGGCCAGGCGCGACTCTCTTCCGAGCAAAGCCCTGCATTGGGGACACTCTTTTACATGGCACCGGAACAGGCCGACCTGCAGGCCACCCCCGATGCCCGCTGGGATGTCTACGCCTTGGGGGCGCTGCTGCATCACCTGCTGGTGGGGCAGCCTCCGCACCGCACGGCAGACAACGAGGCGCGCCTGCGGCGGGCGGCCACTTTGGAGGAGAAACTGGCACTCTACCGGCAGATCGTGGCCGAGGGGCCCGCGCCCGCCGGGCACCGGCAACGTCCCGGGGTCGATGCCCGACTGGCGGCGATTGTCGATCGCTGCCTGGCGGTCGATCCTGCCCGGCGTTATCCCACGGCGCGGGCGGTGACCGACGCGTTTCTGGCCCGGGCCCACTATCAGTCGCTGCGTCCGGCTCTCTGGCTGGGCGTGTTGCTGCCCCTGGTGTTGCTGGCGGGATTGGTTCCGCTGGCGATCCAGGCGATCCGCAGCAGCACCCGTGCTTATGAGCAGACACTGGCCGAGCGGGCGCTCGAAAGCGATTTGGTCGCGGCGCGCCTGCTGGCCTATGCGCTCGAAGACGAGCTGCTTTCGCGGCGGCGGTTTCTGGAAGAATGGGTCGCCGCTGACGAGCTGCAGAGGCTGTTCGCGGGGATCGACACCACGGCGGCCCCCGAAGCTCGGGCTGCGCTCCACCGGCAGTTGGACAGCATTCGCGCCGAGATTGATGGCGTGCGCACGGCACAGGGTCTGCCCACCGATGAAAGCTGGTTTCTCACCGATGCGGTCGGCGTGCAGCAGTGGCGCAGCCCCCGCAGTACGGTCTCGCAGGGACGCTCGTACGCCTGGCGCGACTATTTTCATGGTCAGGGAGCCGACCGACCCGAGTGGCGCGACCGGACCGACATTCCCCCTCTCACCCAGCCACATGTCTCGGTTCCGTTCGAAAGCGAAGTCAGTCGGCACCTGCTGATTGCGCTGTCGGTCCCACTGCGCGACCGCAGCACCGGCGAGGTGCGGGGGGTGTTGGGGCGGGCGATTCCCCTCGACAGCCTGTTGGCCACCTATCGCAACCGGGTGCTCAATCCCGATCAACGCCAGGTGGGGGGGCAATGGTCGATTGCCCTGTATGACCTGCACAGTGGCGTGGTGCTCGATCATTCGTTCTCTGCGACCGCACCCCAGCGTGCCGAAGTTGGCGTTGTTCCCGCGGAAGCCAGCCGTCATCCCGCGCTTCCAGACGACCTGCGCGATCAACTTCGCCAACTGCAGCGCGAGGTGGCGACGGGCCGGGATCCTCGGGGGACCGAGTTCCGCTTTCAGCATCGGGATCCACTGCCGACCGCGACCCCGGAAGAGTCACTGGCGGCGTTCTGGCCGGTTGCCGGCAGCGAGTGGATCGCCGTGGTGCAGGAGCCCCGCTCGGCCGCACTGCAACCGGTCCGTGAGATTCGGAACCAGATGCTGGGCTACGCCCTGGCGGGGACGTTGCTGGTGCTGGCGCTGATGGCGGCGGCCTATGGGATTCTGCGGGGCGCTCTGCGCGCGCGGCGCGCCCGCCGTGGGTGAATTCAGATCTCGCGTGGAGGTGTTGTGTGAGTCAACAACCAGAGCGCGTCGGAGGGGCTCGCGCGAGTTTCCAGGGACTGGCGGGGCCGGCCCGTCGATCTCTTCGTCCCGAGCCCGTTGACGGGTCCTCACCGAGGCGAGAGACTACGGACCATGGGCGGAACCATGGCGCGTCCGCCCCGTTCCGTTCCCGCTGGACCAGGAGTCTCGGCTGATGTCACGGATCCCACCCCTTACTGGCCCGGCCCTGCTGTGGCTGGCCGGTCTCGCGTCTCTGGCGACCCCTCACGCCGCCGCCCAGGCCCCTCCGGCTGACACTCCCAACCTCGTGGGCCACACCGATCCGGTCTACTCGGTCGAGTTCACTCCCGATGGTTCCATGGCCATCACGGGGAGCTTCGACAAAACGATCAAACTGTGGGATCCCGGCACCCGGGTCGCCACCCGAACCCTCACCGGACATGCCAACCTGGTTCTGACGGTGGCGGTTTCGAAGGACGGGCTGCGGCTGGCTTCGGGCTCGCAAGACAACACCGTCAAGATCTGGGACATCCCGGTATCGAAGCCCCTCAAGGAGATCCCCGGACATGCGGGGGGTGCCTTCGCGTGTGCGATCAGTCCGAACGGACAGTTCTGGGCCACCGGGGGGGCCGACAAGCTGGTCCGTCTCTGGAATCCCCAGGCCTTCCAGCCCGCGCGTGACCTGCCAGGGCATACCGCCCCCGTCACCGCGGTCGACTTCCGCAAAGACAGCCTCCAGTTGGCCACAGTCGATGAATCGGGCCTGGTGCGTCTGTGGAATGCCGCCGATGGCCAACAGCAGGCGGTCTTCGCCGCCCACTCCGGCCCCGTCGCCGGTCTGCTGTATCACCCCAACAACCAGTTGGTGATCTCCGCCGGAGCCGATGGCGTGGTGCGGTTCTGGCCCGTGGTGCAAACCCCGGCACGCAAACTGGCCGGGCATGGTGCACCGGTGGCCTCGGTGATGCTGCACCCCAATGGGCAACAGGTTCTCTCGGCCAGCGCCGACAAGACCGTCCGGCTGTGGAACGTGGCCGACGGCGCGGCGATCCGGACCTTCGACGGCCATGGCGGCGCGGTGTTGAAGGCGGTGTTCAGTCCCAACGGGGCGCAGGTGGCGACCGGGTGCGAAGACAAGATTCCCCGCCTGTTCGACGCGGGGAATGGGCAGCTTGTCAAGGCGTTCGCCGCATTGCCCAACCCGGTCACCGCCGTCGCCGTCCGTCCCGACGGCCAGCAACTGGTCGCCGGTGATGCCGGCGGAGTCATCAAGGTGTTCAACGTGGCCGACGCCGCCGAGGTCCGGGCGCTGGCCGGCCACACGGGCAAGATCACCGCGTTGACCTTCACTCCCAACGGCCAGCAGTTGGTCTCGGCCAGTGCCGACAAGACCGTCCGCACCTGGAACCCCAATGACGGGGCCCCCCAGCGCACCATCGAAACCCCCAGCCCAGTGCAGGCGATTGGCATTTCGAACGACAGTGCCCGCGTGGTGACCGGTGGAGATGACAAGCAACTGCGGCTGTTCAATCTGGGAGACGGCGCTCCCCAGCAGACTCTCTCTGGGCACGAGAAAGAAATTACCGGGGTGGGCTTTTCGCCCGACGGGCAGCGGGTCGTCTCGTCGAGCAACGACAACACGGTGGTGGTCTGGGACCTGAAACTGCTGAAGCCACTGGAACGGTTCGTTGGTCACACCGCCGCCGCCACGGGTGTTGTGATGTCTCCCGACAACAAGACCATTGTCTCGTCGGGGGCCGACAACCAGGTGATCATCCAGACGCTCTCGGCACAGCGGCTGGCCCTGGCCGACGACAAGGGAGTCAAGCGGCTCGCCCTGTCGCAGAACGGGGCTTTCTACGCCACCGACTCGGCCGACGGGGTGGTGAAGATGTACGACATCAACTCGGGAAACCCCGTGCGCGAGTTCAAGGGGCTGACCAAGGGGGTGCAGGGGATTGCGTTCCGGCCCGACAACCAGCAGGTGGCCGGGGTGGCCGAAGACAAGACACTGCTGCTCTGGAACATCAACGACGGCAACGTACAGCTCAAGTTCACACTGCCTGCTGCGGGGGGCCCGCTGACCTACAGTGCCGACAGCAAGAAGCTGGTTGTCGCCTGTGCCGACGATGTGCTGCGCACCTTCAACCCAGTTCCCCAACAGCCCCAGCAGGGAGTTCCCCCAGCCCCGCTGGCTGCCACCCAGGAACTCCGGGGAGGCGCCGGTCAGACCCGCAGCCTGGCGTTTGTGCCCAATGACAACGCGCGGGCCGTGGGGGTTTCGGGGGACGGGCAACTGCGGCTCTGGCCGATCGCTGCGCCGGAACCCGTCTTCTCGCTCGGGGGACATCAGTCGTTCATCTACAACCTGGCCTACAGCCCCGACGGCAAACTGCTCGCGTCGGCCTCGAACGACAAGTCGATCAAGATCTGGGATGCGATCGCCGGCAAAGAACTGCGCACCATTCCCCCCCAGGGAGGCCCGGTCTATGCGGTGGCCTTCAATCCCCAGGGGAACCTGCTGGCGTCGGGGGGCTACGACAAGACGATTCGCATTTTCGATCCCAACAACGGCCTCGAACTGAGGCAGTGTGCCGGGGCCGAGGGGGCGGTCTATTCGGTCGCCTTCCATCCCAACGGTGCGCTGCTGGCGGCTGGGGGGCTCGACCGGAAGATCCGGTTCTACGATGCCAACAGCGGTTCGCCCGGCGCGATTCTCGTGGGGCACAAGGATGACATTTACCGGGTGCAGTTCAATCCCGCGGGAACCCGGTTGATGTCGATTGGCTATTCGGGAGAAGTCCACATCTGGGACGTGGGCAACCCCGCCAAGCCGCTGCACAGCATCAAGCTGCCGGTCGTGCTCTACACGGGGAGTTACTTCCCCGACGGCAAGAAACTGGCCGTGGCTGCCAGCAATGGCATCACCTACCTGGTCGACCTGCCACCGCCAGCGCAGTGATCGCGCCGCGGGACAGAATTGTGCCTTGGTTCACGATCGCACCGTGGGCCCGGATGGTCTCGGAGAGGATTGTGTGTTGTGGTGTGAGGGATGTTTCGCGGTGTCACGGCCTGCCGTGCACTGACACGGCGCGTGGTGGTCCGGAGAACTTTCGACCAAGCCCAGATGCCGGCCAGCGCGGCACGCGGGGTTGACGTCTTCGACGGCGGGGAATTTCCACGGCCAGACCCGGTTGGCGAATCAGGGGTGGGACGCGGAGTTCCGGGTGATGCGTCGCCACCACCTGGGAGGTGTCGTGCGGGTGTTACGGTCCCGCCACACGGGGCGGGGCGGGAACTTCCAGGAACAGCAGCGGCGAGCCGTGGCGTTCGTTCTTCGACTCCACCCTGGCGGCGGCGAAGAAGGGCCAGCGTCCGGGGACGGCCCAGGGATCGCAGGTCACCACGAACGACCGGCTGGTCTCGTTCTCGTTGATCAACACTCCGTTCAAACCGATGTCCAGCACCCGCAGGCCGTGGGGCAGGTTGAGCACATCGACCGGCACCCGTCCCACGAAGCCGTTCTTCCGTTCGATGGTGGCTGTGAAGCGGACCTCTTCACCGGGACGAATGGTCGCCACCTGCGGCTCCACGGTCACCACGAGATCGGGAGGCGAAGTCACCGTCATAACGTGGGCCCCCAGTGAGGGTGTGCTGCGGCGTTCGACCTGTTCCCCCCGCACACGGGCCGAGGCGACGGCCCGCCAGGTCAGGCTGCTTTCGAGCGGGGGGGTCTCCACTCCGGGCAAGGCTGACAGTTGGATCACACCAGTCAACAGATTCGGGCCAATCGTGGTGGTTGAGGCGGCGAATCCCGTCGGCAGTCCCTCGAGCCGGACTTCGATCGGGCCGTTGAAGTCATCCAGCCGCTCGACTGACACATTCACCGGCAGCACTCCCCCGCGAGGAACATTGGGATGTTCGGGATCGATCGAGACGCGGAAGTCTTCCTGGCGTTCGCGAATGACCAGCCGGTAGACCAAGTCGGCTCCGCTGCGTCCTCGCACATCGCGCAGCCGCACGGTGTACTCACCTTCTGCGGGGGGATCGAAGAACAGAACCGAGTCGCTCTGATACGCCGCCCCGCCATCGTCGTTCCGCCAGGGCAGGGTCACCACCGGCATGCCGTTGGGTGGAAAAGTCGTCCCGGGGGGATGGACTTCGACCTTGTAGGCCGCACTGTTGACGGCATGGGCCTCGGGCGTGGTCCCGAGGTAACCAAGCCGCAGCCCGCCCCGTTCAAAGAACTTCACGTCTTCATCGGGACCCAGAGGCAGAATTTGCACCTTCACCACCTCTCCCCCCAGCATCACCAGGTCTTCGGGCAACAGATCTTCCCAGTTGTGCAGGCGGATTCCCCGGCTGCGCGAGTCGTGATCGCGCAATTCGGTGTAGGTCTCGGCCACCGACCGCAGTGTGGCCCGGGGGACCAGATTCCCCGAGCCATCGAGAATCTCGATGACCGAATCGAGGGGGGAACCCAACCGCTGGGCGAACACTTCCAACGTCAGGGGGATCCCCCGGCGGGCGGTGAAACGGAACTGATCGACATCTTGCGGCGCATCGTCGCGGGAAACGATGTGCCCACTCACCCCCGACGGGATGGGCAGGTCTTGCGCGGTGGAGGGGGTATCGTTGGGCTCCCGTTCGACATACTCGATGTGTGGCGACGCTTCGATTCGCGGGCGATTCAGGGCCATCCTGTCGCCCCGGCGTACCGTGACGTGTGTGACCTGTGGCACCGAGGGACTCGGCACTGGATCGGTCTCTTGCAGGTGAAAACCCTGCCAGGCAAAGCTGTCGACTTCGCCCGCCCGCGGCTCGGTCTCGGCACCAGCCCGCACCGCCAGTGGAAACACCCCCGTCACCAGCGGAAACTCGCCGGCGTGCACGAGGTAAAAGTGATTGCCCCCGCCTGTGTTGTCGCGGTCGGCCAATTCCAACAGGTAACGGCCCGTGCGGGGCAGCCGTACTCCCAGTACCACGTCACTGCGTCCCGTCCGGCGAACCTCCGATGCCAAAGCCTGGAAGTTGGCCGCATCGCGCACGGTCAGGCGGCCTTGCAGCGCCGAGCCGAGGTGCGGCCCCACCAATTGAAACACCAGTTCCTGCCCCTCCGTCCCCTCGAACCCAAAGAGATCGCGATCTCCGCGCGCGCTGAGCGTTCCCGTCAGCGTGGCGGGGAGCGAGCAGGTGGTCGCCTGCGCGGGCAGGTTGTTGGGCTCCTGTTCGGCCACCTCGGCAAACGGACTGACATGGAACGACCTGGCTCCCGTCATCCCCAGCGGGGTCTGCAGTCGCAGAGTGACAAGGCCTGGTGTGAAATCGGCCGGCAGGTCGACTTCACAAGCCACCTGGTTCGCCTGAGCCGGATCGGCCGCCAGCAATCGAAGGGGGAGAGAGGAGGGGGTCACCCAGACCTTCGTTGTGGCTGCGATGTTCTGGCCACTGAGGGTCAGCTTGACCGTCTGCCCGCGAACCGCCGAGCGGGGAGAGATTGCGTCGAAGCGGGGTGTGGGGGGATTGGGTTGCGGTTTCGGGGATGTGGCCTCCTGGGACGTGGCGGCTGGCTGTTGAGTGAACAGCGCGGGCAGCAGGCTTCGGCCCCACGCGGGCAGCCCCAACCCATCCGCCCGATGGGGACGGGGCGGAAGTGTGGTCAACAGATTGCGCAGAGTCTGGGGACGGGTGGCGTCCCAGAGGGTGACCACTCCATCGAATCGACCGCAGGCCAGGCGTTCTCCCCGGGGGTCGACTGCGAGGGCCACCGGCCAATCGTCCAGTTTGTCGTACACATGCCGTTCGCGCAGCGTCGCCACATCCCAGGCCTTGACCCGCCCATCTTCCGATCCCGAATAGAGTGTTTCGCCATTCGGGTTGTACGCCAGCGTCAGCACGGTGGCGTCGTGGGCGAACGTGCTGCGGCGCAGCCGGGCTGCGGTCCCGTCCCAGTCGTAGATCCGCAACGTGCGGTCTCCACCCCCGGCAGCGAATTCGGTCCCCCGGGGATGCCAGGCGACTGCCTGGATTCCCTTGGTCGCCTCGCTGAGGGTCAGGATCCGCTCGCCCGTGGTGCTGTTCCACAATTTGACTGTCTGGTCGGCGCCCCCCGAGAGAATTGTCTGGCCGTCGGGACTGAACCGACCGGCATAGACTGGGGCGGTGTGATGCCGCAGGGTGGCCAGCACCTCGCCCGTGTCCGTGTTCCACAACTGCAGCAACCGGTCGTAACTGGCGGTCACCAGGCGGGTGCCATCGGGGTGGTAGTCGAGGGCATAAATCGCGTCGGTATGGCCGCTCCAACGTTGCGGATCACCCCCGGTCACAGGCCAAACCAGCACTTCCCCCGCCGCGCCCGGTTCTCCTCCCGCGGCGGCCACGTGGGTGCCTCGAGGGTGCAGGGCCACGCTGTTGAGCGCATGGCGCGAGCCGCGCAGCGTCTGCACGACCTTCCCCGTGGCGGAGTCAACCAGCAGCACCTCGCGGCCACGGGCAATGGCCACGGCCGTTCCTTCTCCAGGGAAGGCGACTCCGGTCACCGGCGTGCGACGGGCTGGCGGCACCGAGGCTGTGTCGCGCGTTGTCTGTGCCGGGGCCGGGCGATTTGCCAGAGACAGCATCAGCAGCAGGGTGCGCAGCAACAGAGTGGCTCGCCGCTGGCTGGCCCGCCGCAGCCATCTCAAGGGATCGACGCTGGGGCTGACAGTTCGTGAATGGCACATCCGAATGATCCTACGAAGAGACCAGCGCGAGACACTGGCAGAACCAACCACAATCGCACCGCGGCCGTTCTCAATGCACAAACAGGAATTCCTTGCTGGTCAATACCGCCCAGACCAGATCTTCGAGAGCCTCGCGACGAGCGGCCGCCACCTGGGCCTGGTCGGTCAAGCCGGCTGTCGCCTCGGCCAGCCCCGCCGTGAGCCGGGCGGTTTCGTCAGCGGTGGGGGCGCGTCCCAGCGCGGTCAGGTACAGCCGCTCGATCAGGGGGGCGTCCGCCAAACCGGCATCGAGCCATTGCTTGAGCCGATTTGCGGGGACCTTCAGCTTGTCATTCAGCGTCTTGCCATTCGCCAGATGCAGTGTCTGGGTGATGTTCGAGTCATCGGTCCGTTCGCACTCGCAGGTGAACTCGCGGGCCGGGCGGCCAAACGCCGAGAGGAAGTAGCTGACCACGTTGTTATCCGGCAGTTGCAGAGCCCGGAGCCCCGAGGGATAGTCCGGGAACTCGGTCGGCACTCCCGTCACCTGCGAGAGCGCGTCGAGCAGCACCTCGGCCGACAGCCGCTTGATCAGGAAGTGGGAGTAGAACCGGTCATCGGCGGCATTTCCCGGCAGCGCCACGGCACTTCGTTGATAGGCGGCCGACTGCATGATCAGCCGGACCAGCTTCTTCACGTCGTAACCCTCGCGCACGAACCAGTCGGCCAGGTCCTGCAGCAGTTCGGGATTGGTCGGCGGGTTGGTGGCCCGCAGGTCATCGACCATTTCGACCAGTCCCCGCCCCATGTAGTTGGCCCAGACCCGGTTCACCAGCGCCTTCGCGAAATAGGGGTTGTCTTTCGCGGTCAGCCAGTTGGCCAGGTGCTCGCGGCGGTCGGCGGGATCATTTTCGGCGAGTGCCGTCCCGTCGAGCGGCCGCGGCGTGGGGACCGTCGTGCGGGTCGGATGCTTGATGTTCCCCAGCGGGGCTGCGACCACCACCGACTCTCCGTCCACCCCAGTGTCTTTCGTGCGGACCCGGGCGAACAGGTTGGCCATGCCGTAGTAGTCGTCGAGGGTCCACCGCTCGAGCGGATGGTCGTGGCACTGGGCACAGCCGATCGAGAGGCCCAGGAACGTGACCGTCGTGGCCTCGTTCAATCCCTTGGGATCCTTGTGCAGCACGAAGTAGTTGGCGGCCCCGTTTTCGAGCGTACTACCCCGGGCGGTGACCACCTGGCGGGCGAACTGATCCCAGGGAACATTCGCCTCCACCGCTCCCCGGATCCACTGCGCGAACGACCAGACGGCCGGTCCTTTGAGCTTGCGCGAGCTCACCAGCAGCAGGTCCGACCACTTGTAAGCCCAGTAATCGACAAACTCGGGTCTGGCCAACAGAGTCTCGATCAGTCGGTCGCGTTTGTCGGCGGCGGAGTCGGCCAGAAACGCCTGGGTCTCTTCGGGGGTTGGCAAAACTCCCAAAGTGTCGAGATAGGCCCGGCGCAGGAACTCGGCATCTCCCGCCTGCGGCGAGGGCGGGATGTTCAACTGCCGCAACTTGCCAATCACCAGGTCGTCAATGAGGTTTCGCCGGGGACTGGCCGTGAACACTTCGGCAGGGACAGGCTCGGTGTAGGGGACAGCCACGGTCGCAACCGCCACCTTGCTCGAAAACCAGACGGTAATGGCCGTTTCTCCCCGGCCCGTCACCGTCACCACCCCTTCGTCATCGATGGTGGCGACTCCGGTCTCGGTGCTGGTGTACTTGGCCCAGTGGGTCACGTCGCGCCGGCGGCCATCACTGTAAGTCGCCAACACCAGCATCTGCTGCGTGGAACCCGGCGTGAGGAGGACCTGCCCGGGCACAATCTCCAGCCGTTCCAATACGGGATCCTCCGGTCGGGGACCAGCCGCCCCCTGGGTGATCCATTCCAGCAAGATCCGGTATTCGAGACTCAGGTCATCGAAGCGGGTGCCCCCGCCGTGCGAGAGTTCACCCAGCCCCTTCCGCAGCAGCAGGCTGTCGCGGGGCGACTCGCGGTCGATCCGCCGCCCCTTCACGTGGCGGGTGATGGTGTTCCAGTCGAGTTCGTGGTCGTAGCCGCGCAGGGCCAGCTTGAAGCTCTTTTTTCCCGCCTGCGCTCCATGACAGGCCCCCATGTTACAACCCGACCTGGTCAGGGCGGTCTGCACATCGTGGCGGAAGCTCCATGGTTCCGGCCGGCTACTGCCCCGAATGGTGACCGGAACCTCGATTGTCTGTCCCGCCACTTCGGCCCGCAGCCGGGTCTGCCCGTCGCGCCGCGGCTGCAGCACCCCCTCCTCCAGCACGGCCACGTCGGGATCGGCCACCTGCCATTTGGCCTGCGTCGTCAGGTCTCCCGCCGCCTGCCCCTCCACCAGCCGTTCCACCACCACCCGCTGGGTGGCGTGTGGGCCGTCAAGCACGATCTCGGCCGGCAGAATCGCCAGCCGTTCGGCCGCCGACAGGGACGGAGCGAATCCCAGCAAGATCGCCAGCAGGCAGAACCAGCCGGGGCTCCCTCGCCGGCACAGGTTCGGGTGAGGTGATTCCCAATGCCCCAGCATTCGACTCGACATGGCGGACAGGCTCGCGCAAAGCCACGGGAACAGGTTCCCATCGGGCCGGTCGGTCCCCCGCGCTGGCACGCGCCAGCCTGGCCCCGGCGTCTGGGGATTATCCCAGAAATCCCGGGGGAATGCGAATCGGTCCGGGCCGATCGGGTGGTCTGGGAGCCCGTCGACTCAGGTCGTGCGGGACGCCTGGCGGGCCGCGTGGTACTGGGCAGCCAGGGCCACCGCGCCATGCACCACCACTTCTTCTTCCAGGTACGCTGGAACGATCTCGGCCAGAGCGCGGAACGGAGCAAAGGCGTACCGCTGGCAGGCCGCCCGGACCGGTTCAAAAAACTCCACCTCGCCCCGCAACGAGACGCCGCCCCCAATGACAATGCGGGCCGGATTCAACAGGGCAATCGCCTGGGCCAGCGCCCAACCCAAGGTGTCGGTGCCGTCGTCGAGCAGCTTCTGGCAGACCGGGTCTCCCCCTCGGGCCCCCTCCACAATCAACCGGGTGTTGAGTGCGCTTGGGTCCCCGCCGCACACCCGGGCCAGTCCGTCGGTGGAGCCGACTGCCAGCCGCGCGGCCAATCCCTGTTCCGTCAGCAGGCGCTGGGCGCGCTGCGTGATGCCAAATCCACTGGCGATCGATTCGACCGTGGTCCCGGGAAGGGGAATGTGGGTGGGGGTTCCCAGGGGGCGCAGGTGCCCAATCTCAAGGGCCCCGGCACCCAGGCCCCGATACACCTCGCCGCGAAAGACCAGACCTCCGCCAATTCCCGAACCGACGGTGACGTAGAGGACCGGGTCGAACCCACGTCCCGCGCCAAACTGAGCCTCGGCAAACGCGGCCGAATCGGCATCGTTGTGCAGCAACACGGGGCGGCCCAGTTCACGGTGCAGCCATTCCACAATCGGGAAGTCATTCCAGCCGGCGACCTGGTGGCTCGTGACGATCGTTCCCCGCTGGGTGTCGACTGGGCCTCCAAAGCCAATTCCAATCCCGGCGATCTGCTCTGCCGGCAGTTGCACCTCGCGCAACAGGCGATGATACCCATCGAGAATCTGCTGTTGGATGAGCGGGGCGGTGCTGGGCGACGCTACCGTGTCTCGGACGAGTGCACGGAGGGGCGGGCCTTGACCGTCGCCCACAGCCAATTGCAGTTTGGTGCCACCGATCTCTATGCCAACGAAGAACGCCATGACCCGTGCCGAAGGAAAAGGAAAGGACGCGCGTGCGCGAGCCCGCTGCCAGTGCCACAACCAGCTCGCGACTCCCCGGGAAACTTTTCTGGGTGACCGGTCGGCGGCAGGCCAAAACACCACTTCACAGGGAGCGTAACGGAATGCCCAGAAAACCAACAGCTTCGGCAGATTCCCACAGTGATAACTGGAGGCGGTTGCCAGTGTGGACCCTTCCCGGGATTGAGACATTCATATTGGGTGGATCGTACTGCTTTAGTGCGAAACTGTTCGATCATGCCTCTCGGCCTTGTCCGTGGGACGACGCTGGCGGCTTTCGAGATTACGGCGGCCGTGGTCAATCACTGCGGGACCGCGAGGATCGGCGGAATTGGCCCGGAGAGAAGGAGCGTGGGCGGGCCCTGACTCCAGGAAAGGCCTCGTCAACACGGTTGGCCCGGAAGATCAGCCAACCCCGGCGAGCGGGGCGGTTACGACCGGCCCGACTGCCGCAGGATCGGCTCGAGTTCTTCCACGAAGTCGTTGACGTCCTGGAACTCACGGTAGACCGAGGCGAACCGGACGAACGCCACCTGGTCGACTTCCCGCAGGGCATTGAACACCAGCTCACCGATCGAGCGGGAGGGAACTTCACCCTCGTAGTTCTGGTAGATCTCGCTTTCGACCTGGGCCACCAGCCGTTCGATCTGCTCGGCACTGACAGGACGCTTGTAGCAGGCCTTTTCGACCCCGCGATAGATCTTTCCCCGGTCGAACGGCACCCGCGTGCCGTCTTTTTTGACCACTTTCAGCGGGGTTTCTTCGATCTTTTCATACGTGGTAAACCGTCGGCCGCACTTGAGGTTGAGGCATTCCCGTCGACGACGAATCGCGAAATCTTCACTGGCCCGCGAATCAATCACGCGGGTTTCGCTCTTGCGACAAAATGGACACAACATGCAACGACGGTTCCCATCAAAGAACACCCCTGCATATGGTAACCCGCGGGGACTGCGAATTCCAGACGGGACCGGTATTCACCTTGCGTTTTGCCAGAGGGGGGCTGACAATTGCCTTTGATTTTTGCCGGAAATCGCGGTTGGTCGCGACCCCGTTTCCCCGGCTGGCCGCGTGTGACCCGAGGTTGTGATGTCGTTTGCTTCTTGCGAGCTGTCGTTCCCGCCACATCGTTCGATCGCCGGTCCCCACATGCCCCACAGCCTCTGGCCGCTGCTGGTCTTTCTGACGCTGGTCTGGCACGGGCCGTTCACCCCGTCCGCCCGAGGCGATGATCCGCCCGCCGCCGGTAATACCTCGCCTGCCAAATCTGAGGAGGCTGAGAACGGTGCGAAGGCTCGGGACAAGGGCCAATCCCAGCCTGGCGAGTCGAAGCCCGGCAAAACGGGCGAAGACGGCAAACCAGCCGCCGAGAAGCCGGGGGCGGACCAGCCGAAAGCCGAGACCAAAGAGGGAGAGGCCAAAGAGGGAGAGGCCAAGCCCGCCGACGGCAAAGCGGATGGCAAAGAGAAAGAGGGGGAGAAGAAGGAGAAGCCGCGGAATCCGCTGACCGATCTGTTGATCCGCAACTTCCGACCGGCGAAGGGGGCCAAGCCAAATCCCACCGTCCCGACCGAACCGGTCCCCGACAAACCCGGGGCGAAGAAGCATTCGAAAGATCCCACCGCCCCCTATGACCAAAAGGGGGCTGGGTATCTGATCAAGGCGAAGGGGCTGGTGCAGGCGGGAGACTGGCCCGCCGCCCTGGAACTGCTGCAAAAGATTTCGGAGTTGCCCGAAGACTCGCTGTTCGATTCCGAAGGGACCTGGAGTTCGTTGCGCGGAGCGGCAGACGAGTTGCGTGGCCAGGCTCCGGCTGAACTGCTGGAACAATACCGCACGCAGTACAGCGGTCTGGCCCAGCAACTGCTGACCGAAGCTCTGGCCACGGGGCGTCCAGCGGGATTGGGCCGGGTGGCACGGGGCTATTTCCACACTCCCGCCGGTTACGAGGCGGCCAACCGCCTGGGGTCCTACCACCTCGAGCGGGGGGAGTATGCCGCCGCCGCCCGCTGGTTTACCGCGCTGTGGAAGGCAAAACCCGGCCTGACCGATGATTCGCAATGGCGTCTGAAAAGCGCGTTCGCCCTGCGTGCCGCGGGGCTCGACGAACCGGCCCAGACGCTCTTGGCCTCGGCCGGGACGAAGGGGGTCGACCTGGCCGGCACTCGCCAGGAACCGACCGCCTGGTGGCAGGGACGCACCACCCCCATCGGGCTCGATGCGGGGCCGCAGCGTGACTGGCCCCAATTCTATGGCAATGCAGCGCATGCCGGGCGGCAGAAGGGAGGCACGCCCCTCTTGTATTTCCGCTGGCAGCAACGCCTGACCCAGAGTGAAACGGCCCACGACCAGTTGACCAACCTGATCGAAGACCTGACCGACGCCCAGATTCCCACAATCCCGGTGATGAACCCGGTCTTGATTGACGGCCTGCTGGCGGTGCGGACGCTGTATGGGGTGCAGGTGATCGAGGCGGTGAGCGGGCGGCTGTTGTGGTCTTCCCTCGAACGGCAGCCGATCGACTCGCTGCTGCGGGGCAACACCGAGCAGGTCGAGCACAACCAGTTCTTCGGCGGCGGCGCATTCATCCGGGGGATGATGCCGGGGGGAGGCAACTTCGGGTATTCCCCCGGTGCCGGCGAAAACACCCCCCTGGCCCACCTGGTCTTTCGGAACGCGAACTTTGGCTTGGTCAGTTCCGACGGCTCGCGCCTGTTTGTGCTGGAAGACAACCAGTTTCTGACCCAATTGCAGCCGGGGCAGCACTGGGGCTGGAATGGCATGCCGCAGCAGATGTTTGAGGTCTCGACCCAACTGACGGCGTACGACTTGCGGACGGGGCGGCCGCTGTGGGAAGTGGGGGGGCCCGCGCAGGGAGAAGATCTCGATCCGCCGCTGGCGGGGTACTTTTTGTTCGGACCGCCCGTGGTCGATCGTGGAGAGATGTTCGTGCTGGGGGAGGCCACTTCGGGAGACCGCACGGGACAGATTCGGCTGCTGTGTCTCGATCCCGCCTCGGGGGTCGAGTTGTGGTCGCAGTTGGTGGCGTATGCCGACACGGCCATCGGCAAAGACGTGGGCCGCCGGTGGTTTACCGCGCAGCCGGCGATCGACAACGGACAGATTCTCTGCCCAACGACGGTGGGCTGGCTGGTGGCGGTCGACCGCACGACCCACTCGGTCACCTGGGGCTATCGTCCTGCCCGGCCGCAGCAACCGCAAATGACCGGCCCCGACGGCAGTGCCTTGGGACAGATGGTGACACAGTACTCGCTGGGGGGAGTCTGGCAGCCCACTCCTCCCATCGCGGCGGGAGGGCGGGTCTTGCATGCCCCGATCGATCCTCAGCAGGGCTTCTTGTATTGCCTCGACCAGTCGACGGGGAAAGAGCTGTGGAACAAGCCCCGGGGCAATGGGCTGTACGTGGCGGGGGTGTTTGATGGGCTGGTGGTGGTGGTGGGACGCGAGATGACGGTCGCTTATCGTTTGACCGATGGGGAACAGGTCTGGACGGCCAGCCATGCGCTCCCTTCTGGTCGGGGTGTGGCCAGCGAGAACCGCTATCACCTGCCGCTCGCCGGGGGTGAGATCGTCACGCTGGACCTGGCGAAGGGGGCGATCGTCTCGCAGACCTATCTGCCCGATTCGGCCACGGGAGGGGTGGGGAATCTGGTGCTGGCGGACGGTTTGCTGGTGTCGGTCGACCCGTTCGCCATCACGGCCTACGAAGACCGGGAAACCATCACGGGGGAAATCGCCCGGAGGAAGGCCACAAACCCCGAAGATCCGCTGGCCCTGCTGCGCGAGGCCGAGATGGCCCTGCTGCAGCGCAGCCACGAGCCGGCGGTCGAGCTGCTGCGGCGTATTCCCGCCGGCTCGCTGCCCGAAGCCTACGAGGCGCGTCGCCGGGGGTTGTTGTTCAGTTCGCTCCAGACGCTGGTGCGGGCCGACTTTCATCGGCCGTCGATCGACGCTGACATGCGGCAGTTGCAGGAACTGGCCGAGTCGCCCGAGCAGGTGCTGGCGCTGCGTCGGCTGCAGGCGGACCGGCACCTGGCCGATCAGCAATTTGAACTGGCGTTCGATGCCTACCTGAAACTGGCCGACGATTCGGGACGGCAGATGATTCCCCAAGACCATCACCCGGCGGTTCAGGTGCGGGCCGACTGGTGGGTGGCGGGGAAGCTGGTCGATCTGCTGGCGAACCTGACCCCCGAGCAAAAGCCCGCCCTCGAAGCGCGGGTGGCTGAGCTGGTGCGGCGGGCTCTGGAGGGGAGTCCCGAAGATCGCCGGCGGTTTCTCGATCGTTTCCCGGATCAACCACAGTCCCATGAGGTGCGGCTGAAGTACGCCGACGATCTGGCCGCAGACAAGCACCTCGGCCGGGCCGAGTTTCACCTGCAGCGGGTCGCCCGCCGGGGCAGCCCCGAGCTGGGGGTGCGGGCGGTCGAGCGGCTCGCGCGGCTGCTGGAGGAGTTTGGGTTGCGGGAAGATGCCCGGGTGGTGGCGCAGTCCCTCGGAACCCGTTACCGCGACACGACGCTCGCCGATGGCCGGACCGGTGCCCAAGTCAGTGAGAGCCTGTTGAAGGAATGGTCGTTGGAGGGGGCTCCGGCACGGGGAGTGGTCTGGCCCGAGGCGGGACTGCGGACCGAGCGCATGGCGGCGAACTATCAGAATTACACAACCATGGAGTTGGGTGGGCTGGGACCCCGCACGCCGCTGTTTGGGCGATACCGTCTGAATGTCGATCCGCAATCGCAGCGGTTGGAGATGGTTGAGGGGGCGAGCGACCGGGGTTTCTGGACCCTGCCGCTGAGATCGGGCACCGGCGGGAATGAGGGGGGGATGGCGTTCGCCCGTGGCCAGGGGCACCGCATGCTGCTGCTGTTCCAGGGGGTGCTGCATGCGCTCTCGCCGTACGAGAAACAGACATTGTGGACAAGGCCGCTGGAGGCCCGGTCGGCCCAGCAATACTA
This sequence comes from Planctomycetaceae bacterium, assembly GCA_046318755.1. Taxonomy (GTDB): domain Bacteria; phylum Planctomycetota; class Planctomycetia; order Planctomycetales; family Planctomycetaceae; genus UBA10511. Next base: position 2,183 of record JBKCTR010000474.1, on the reverse strand, counting down.
CGGGCGGGCGCAGACACCGTTCCTGCCGCTGCGGACCATTCCCACGGGCAACAATCGGCAGCCGCTGCAGGTGCAGACCTCGGCCGGCCCCCTGTCGTTGATGGGCGAGGAGGTGATTGGTGTGCTGGGACGGCGGTATCTGCAGGTGTTGGATGCCGAGACGGGGGAGGTGCGCTGGCAAATGCGGGTCCCTCGGAATGGCTTGGGACTGACGGGGGGGGATCGGGTGGTGTATCTGGGAGGACTCGATCTGCAGGCGCAGGCGATGACACAACTTGGCATGCGGTCGTCGATCCCCATGTCGGGAATGGTCCGGAATGCGCCCGCGGGGGGACCGCAGGCGCTGCGCACGCTCGATGGCCGTCCGGTCGAAGTTCCCAAGCTGCGGGAATTGCAGCAGAAGTCGCTGCATGCCCTGGGAGACGACCTGCTGCTGGCGACCACGTCTGAGAAGGAGGTTGAGCTGCGCCGCTACAACCCGCTGGCGGAACAGGACGTCTGGAAGACCCAGGTACGGAAGGGGGCCCTGGTGACTCTGCTCGACGACGAGCGGCTGGCCTACGTCGAACCGGCGGGTAAAGACGTGAAGACCGCCACGCTGGGGGTGTTGGATCTGGCCGACGGCTCGCGGCAGACGCTCGATGTCTCGGAGATCGACATCAAGGCCAAGAATGAACTGTTTGTCTTCACCGATCGCGAGCAGATCTACCTGGTGGTCAATCGCCCCGGTTCGATCCAGAACTATTACAACGAACAGTTGCCTTACGTGCGGATCAACGGCACTGTGGCGGCGTTCGAACTGGCCACTGGCCAACCCCGCTGGAAGCAGCAGGTGCTGGGGCAGAACCTGCTGCTTGAACGGCTCGAGTTCTCGCCGGTGCTGCTGTTCGTCTCGCGCAAGTTCGAGAACAAGGGGCAGATGAACTTCTGGTCGATGCACCTGGTGGCACTCGACAAGGCGACCGGAGTGCGGAAGCTCGACGAAAAGTCGGCCCAGCAGCCTGGCTTCCGCAGCCTGACCATCAACGCCCGCGACCGCTTCATTGAACTGCGGGGTTGGAACGACCGTCTGCGCCTGTACCCCACCGAGCGGGCGGCGGCGGTCACTCCACCCACCCCTGAGGCGAAGCCGGTCGAGACGAAGCCCGGCGAGGCCAAACCCGAAGACAAGAAACCGGCGGACGCCGCTGACGCGAAACCGGCCGACGCGAAGCCCGCCATCAAGCCGGCGGAAGACAAACCGGCCGAAAACCATTCCGCCGAAGAGTCCACGCCCCAGGGGAAGACGGGTGAGCCCCCTGCGACCGACAACACCGTGGGTGATCCTCCCAGCAAACCCGGCGAGTGAAGTCCGCGATGCACCGTCGGACAACACGCTGACGCACGGGGTCCATCGATCCGGCTGGCTGGGACGCCCGGCTGACCTGATCCGTTCCTTCCACCCGCTCCTCCCGCCTCCCTTCAACCCTGTCCCACCATGCACATCCAGCCGCCCCTGCCAGCCTGTTTGACCCGTCGTGATCTGTTGGGCCGGATGGGGGCGGGGTTTGGCTCGGTCGGCCTGGCCGCGATGCTGGGTTCGGCGGCGACAGCCGGCCCGACGGTGTCGGACGCGGTGGCCAGTCCTCTGGCCGCCGGCACGCCGCACTTCCCACCGCGGGCGAAGCACGTCATCCAACTCTTCATGCCGGGTGGTCCGTCGCAGGTCGACACGTTTGATTACAAGCCCGCCATTGCCCGGCACGCCGGTCAGCGTCCCAGCGAGGTCGACCGCAAATCGCTGCGGAATACCAAGGGAGGGCTGTTCCCCTCGCCGTTCACCTTCCGGCAATACGGCGACTGTGGCAAGTGGGTGAGCGATCTCTTCCCCCATGTGGCCGGTCAGGTGGATGACATCTGCTTCATCCACTCGATGCACACCGACATCCCGGAACATGCCGGGGCGATTTTGATGATGAACCTGGGGCACCTGCAGCCGAATCGTCCCAGCCTCGGCTCGTGGCTGGTCTACGGACTGGGGACCGAGAACCAAAACCTGCCCGGGTTTGTGGCCCTCTCTCCCCGCGCCCAGCCCCGCGGGCAGCAGGCGAACTGGGGAAACCGCTTCCTGCCGGGGGCGTATGCCGGTTGTTATGTGAACCTGCAGCAGATGCGTCCCGAGTCGGTCCTGCAGGACCTGAAGA